>NZ_JBPCHW010000058.1:0-803 GCF_051011795.1 Chryseobacterium sp. RLHN22 | reverse complement strand
GGTAACCCAGCCAACGGCGATGAGTGCAACAGTTTCTCAGACTAATATTTCATGTAACGGAGGATCTAACGGATCAGCAGGTATTGTTGTAACTGGCGGAACCGCTCCATACACTTACTCATGGTCTTCAGGCGGCGGAACTGCAGCGACAGCTACAGGATTGTCAGCGGGAACTTATACGGTAACGGTAACAGATGCCAATGCCTGTAAAATCACCAAAACAGTTACCATTACTCAGCCTGTGGCAGCAGTTTCAGGTACAACAGTGGTTACGAATATTGCGTGTAATGGTGGTCCGACAGGAGCTATTAATTTAACACCGGCAGGTGGGACAGCACCTTATACGTTTAACTGGGGAGGAGGAATTACCACGGAAGACCGCACAGGCTTATCAGCAGGAACTTACACGGTAACGATTACCGATGCCAACGGATGTACAGGAACTGTGAGTGCAACAATTACTCAGCCTGCGGCAGCGGTTTCAGGTACAACAGTGGTTACGAATATTGCGTGTAATGGTGGTTCGACAGGAGCGATCAATTTAACACCGGCAGGAGGAACAGCACCTTACACATTTAACTGGGGTGGAGGAATTACCACGGAAGATCGTACAGGACTGGCTGCAGGAACTTACACGGTAACGATTACTGATGCCAACGGATGTACAGGAACTGTGAGTGCAACAATTACTCAGCCTGCGGCAGCGGTTTCAGGTACAACAGTGGTTACAAATATTGCGTGTAATGGTTCTTCAACAGGAGCGATCAATTTAACACCTGCAGGAGGAACCGCACCTTACACAT
>NZ_JBPCHW010000057.1:0-980 GCF_051011795.1 Chryseobacterium sp. RLHN22 | reverse complement strand
ATTATCGGAGACAGATAAAGTTTGTTTCCCGAGACATTAAACTCTGTTACATCAGTTGCCCATTTTTTGTTCGGCTGCCCGGCTTTAAAGTTTCTTTTCAAAATATTGGGTGCTATTTTCCCCTGCTCACCCCGGTAAGATTGGTATCTTTTTACCCGTATAATACTTTTCAGCCCTAATGTTTTCATTAATCTCAAAACTGTTTTATGATTGATGACGACACCTTTTTCTTTCATTACCAAAGTAATACGTCGGTATCCGAACCTTCCTTTGTGCCTGTGATAAATTTGTTTTATCATTGCTTTTACATCAGAATATTTGTCGGTCTGAGCGCTGTTTTGATGATAATAAAAACTGCTTCTGGCCATCCCTGCACAATCCAGCAACACAGACAGATTGTATTGATGCCTTAACTCTTCGATGGCTTTTGCCTGTTGTTTTTGAGAGCTAAGGCGTCTAACTTTTTTAGAAAATCAATTTCGGCACGCAGTCTTTCATTTTCCAATAGCAGTTCTTCTTCTCTGGTCAGTGGTTGGCCAGACTTTTTCTTTTTTCGTTGGTAATTGCTCATTATTGATGGTCTTCCTCTGGGTTTATTCTTTAACCCTAAAATACCATATTTTTCGTAAGCAATACGCCAATTAATAATACTGGATTCTGCAGCAATATTGAATCTGACAGCAGCTTGCTTTAGAGAAAGGTTTTGCGACTCAATCGTTTCTAAAACCCTGAGCTTAAATTTTACATCATAACTGCGGTTGCTCCTGCGTTGTAACCCCTGAATTCCGTATAAATCATAAAACCTTTTCCATTTGCGAATGATAGATGCATCCAAACCTATTTCCCGAGCCAAAGAGTGCACCGAAAGATTATGTTTTGCAATTCTTTCAATGCAACTCAACTTAAATGATAAACTATATTTTGATATTCCCATAAATAAAATGCCCCTAAAAAGTGTCTAACTTTTTGGGGGCAGTCCA
>NZ_JBPCHW010000056.1:0-1168 GCF_051011795.1 Chryseobacterium sp. RLHN22 | reverse complement strand
TATTAAAGCTGAACTACAGCGTTTCAAGATCTACGGATGTTTCGGGACGTGTAGCATCCGATCCATCGAATGCGATCATCAAATTAACGGTTGAGGCAACAGAAAAATCTGATATCCTTGAATCATTATTAAACGGAAAATACAAGCCAACTACGGGTGAAGTGACGTTCAACAAATCTCACGAAGAAGGAACATTGATTACCTTAACCTGGGAGAACGGTTATGTGATCCAGCACGAAGTAGACTTCGATGCAGTAGACGAAAACTCAATGCTGATCAGCTTTGTAGTGAGTGCAGAGAAAATCAACTACGGAGGCGGAGCTTACGAAGGACTTTGGCCATCAAGCTAAGAACATCTTTAACTTTATCAAGGTTTATAAGAGATTCATAAGACTGTCTGAAAAAGACGGTCTTTTTGCCTTAAATAAGAACTAAGATATTATTTAAAGCATAAGACAATTTTAAGCGGAATAATTTTTCGGCTAAATAAAATTTAATAACTTTAAACGACCTTATCTCACAAAAATATGAATACCTCACCAACAAACGGAGGTTCCACATTCCGTCCATCGCAGAATGCAGCAGGAATCTCAGAGAATCATCACACGGGGATCAACCGTCTGGTAAAATTATCTTTGGTCATCGAAGGTAAAGTGATTAAATATTACAAGCATTTCAAGCTTACGCAAAGTGCGACAAAACATCACGAATTTACACTGACTTTAGCTCACGATACTTTAGGCGATCGCCAAAACCATACTTTAGAAGAGGCAAATAAATTTTTAGGCAAAAGATTAACTGCTGTAATTTCGTATAAAGATGTTGAAAACAGTCCGGAGCGAACTTTTGTTGGAGTGATTACCGGTGTTGGGTTTAGTCAGGAAAGAATGAGTCTAGGAAATATTATTTTATCGGGTTACAGTCCGACCATTTTACTGGATGGTGCTCCACACATTCAGAGTTTTGGCGGAGGTCAGCCTGTCAATATGGGGATTATTGCAGAAGAGGTCATCAGACAGGGTTTAGACAAAAGCCGTTTTGATATAAGAATTGATACGAATGATTATTCTCAGATCATTTACAGCAGCCAGTATGACGAAACGCATTATAATTATCTGGCAAGAATGGCAGAAGCTTATGGAGAGCAGTTTTATTATGACGGTGAAGT
>NZ_JBPCHW010000055.1:0-1369 GCF_051011795.1 Chryseobacterium sp. RLHN22 | reverse complement strand
GATACAGATTATAGGATAAAAATAATAATTAAACCAAAGCAAAAACGTTTTTGCTTTGGTTTTTAGTTTTATAGGTTTTCATTTTTAATTCAGACTGCTGGTGCATTTGGTTTGGTGTTAAGTAATGGTTTGAAAAATGAGGTCTAATTTCATTATAGATTTGAATTGCCTCATCTACAACACGTCTTCTCAATTTAGTTTCCATATCGTATTTATCAATATCAAATTCTTGTTTTAAAATACCATTAATCCTTTCTGCCACGGCATTCTCATAAGGGTCTGAATTCTGCGTCATGCTGCATTGTATATGGTGCTTTCCCAATAATCTTTGGTATTCATTCGAGCAATATTGTAAACCTCTGTCTGAGTGATGAATCAATGATTTTAAATTAATATTTTTATTTTTCAAAGCTTTTTTTAGAGCCGTCAAACTGCTTTCTGTATTTAAATTGTCTGCAACATGATGTCCCACAATTTTCTTGGAATAAGCATCCGTTATCAGACTCAAATAACTTGGATTCGCTCTGTTTCCAATATAAGTAATGTCTGCCACCCAAACCTGGTTGGGCTTTGTGATCTGATAATCCAATATCATATTCTTGTGCTTTCTGAAGCGGTGATGCGAGTTGGTCGTCACGTGATAACTTCTCCTGGGAACAATCAGTAAATGATTGGCTCGTAAAATATCAAAAAATTTATCTCTGCCAATACTCAGAGATTTCAGAGGTTCTTTTAACATAAAGTAAAGTTTCCTGCCACCTATTTTGGGCTGCATCATACGTTTTTCTTCCACCAGTGTCACTACTTGCTGAGCTTTGCTGATACGAACCGTACTGCGTTTTAAACTTCGATAATAGACTTGTCTATCCAATCCGGACAATCCACAGGTAAAAATTAACGTTTCTTTTTCTGTTCTGCGGAAGTTAGTGATTGTGCGGATGCGGAGTTTTTTCTGATGTCAATCTGATATTCACTCTCTGCAAGATTAATCATCATATCGAAGAAAATTGCCTTTTTATCGGCGATGTAGGCTTGTCTTTCCAGTAATGCTTTTTGTTTTTCGAGCAATTTGACTTCTGCCTCCAATTCCATAATTCTCTGTTCGGGTGTTTTTTGCATAGCATTGGGTATTTGATTGTCCCAATCAAAGGTACCATATTTCTTAAGCCAATTCACAACCGTAGAGCGGGATTGTATTGCATATTTTTTGAGACTTTCGGTAATGCCTAAGTTACCGCATTCAATTTCTTTTACAATCTGAAGTTTCAAACTTAAACTGTAATCTTTCTGTGTACGCTTTACATAAAGCGATTCTAATGGTTCTTTCATAACGATTCTTTTTTGTGTATCGTTATTTCAGGTCTAGACA
>NZ_JBPCHW010000054.1:0-1474 GCF_051011795.1 Chryseobacterium sp. RLHN22 | reverse complement strand
CACCTGTTCCCATTCCGAACACAGAAGTTAAGCCCACCAGCGCCGATGGTACTGCGAAAGCGGGAGAGTAGGTCGCCGCCAGTTTTTATTTAAAGTCTCATAGATTATTCTATGAGACTTTTTTTTGTTTTATATCAACATCAAATTATTTTTGAATAAGCAATAAGCAATAAGCAATAAGCAATGAATAATAAGGGGGCTCCGGAGTAGCGAGCTGTTAATAGCATTACAATGTGGTGCAGAGAGATCATGAGCCCCGTAGGGTGGTCTGCTAATCACAGAAGATAGTTTTGTATCATTACGACAACCGAAGTCGTCTGTTCTGAGCTTATCGAAGTACAGCCATCTCATTTAATTAATGTAAGCAAATTGCTTTTTTAAAATATCTTTGAGATTTTCCTTAAATATGACTTAAGATCTTAAATCTTATTAATGGTTAATATAGTATTCATTTTTATATTTTAAGCGCCAGTCTGGATCCTCCAGAGGACAAACTGTATAGAGATCAATAAGGAAAGAAAATAAGATTTAAAATAAAATTTGCGCTCTTTGCAAAATCTACGAGAGATTATCAGAATAATATATATCCCTGTATTTTATTTAAAAAGTAGAATTACTTTTAAAGAATCAGGTCCGCCGATTATTTTACGTCTCTTGTAGTCAATTTAAAATTATAAAAAAATTAATCAAAAATATTTGAATTTTTTTGGAAGTTCTCTATATGCTTTAATTTTGCTAAAACACTAAAACACTAAAACACTAAAACACTAAAACACTAAAACACTAAAACACTAAAACACTAAAACACTAAAACACTAAAATACTATTTCATCAATGTGGATAAGTGTTAACAATCTTTTAATCTAAAAACATATCAATAAGTTAGACATCAAAGTTTCCCACAAAATGCTTTCAATATAAATTTTACATTAAATAAATTAGGATTGTATAGGTAAAAGTTTCTACTTTTGCCGCACTGAAAAACGAGAGATATTCAGTAAGCGCAGAAGAGCTTTTAGATAAGTAGATAACATTAAGGAATCACTTTTATTAGAGATGGGATTATAAATATAACGCATCATCATATAATAAAGAAACAAATCGAAAAAAACTTTTAATTTTCAGAAATAAAAGTTGCGAGGTTAAAAAAGTTTTGTATCTTTGCAGTCCGGTAAAACGGGGGCAGGAGTGAGATTGACAAAATGAAAACAAAGGATTTAAGGCCATCAAAAAACTTTAAAAAATCTTTAAAAACATTTGGTCAATAAAAAATAAGTTATTACTTTTGCACTCGCAAATACGGGGTGACACTGACAGAAAGATTGTCCCGTTAAAAAGCGAAAGAACGAAGATCATTGACATACAATATAACAACCAAGTAAGGAAAAACTAAAGCGTTAAAAAACTTTGAGTGAGTCAAGAACAAACATACAATGGAGAGTTTGATCCTGGCTCAGGATGAACGCTAGCGGGA
>NZ_JBPCHW010000053.1:0-1605 GCF_051011795.1 Chryseobacterium sp. RLHN22 | reverse complement strand
GAGGTAAAATCCATTTTTCCAGTTTATCTTTGCTTATGAGTTCCAGATTTTAGTTCTTTTTTTTTGCAACTCTAAATTGCTAATTTTCTGGAAACTCTTTTTCTAAAAAAGTTTAAACAGGCTTATATTTTTCAATTTCTTTTTGTTTGGATTTTATTGCCAAGGTAGAATTTCTTACAGAGTTCCAATATTTTGGCAGCTTGTTAATATTCTCGACAAATACACTATCGTTGAGGTTTCTCTTTTTCATGAAAACTTTTAATCCATCAGAAGCTTTATCGATGTACAAAGTGTTGATTAATTCATACTTTTTGTGGATATCATCAGTTTTTTTAATTTGATCATAGGCTTCCCAGTAATGGTTGATGTCGCTTGTAAAAATGTAATTTTTTTTCTGAGAATAAACTTTTGAAATACCTAAAATAAGCAGTGCAGAAATAATTCTTGATTTCATTAAAAATGATGTAATAATTTCTGTAAAATTAATCTAAACTTCTGCGAAAATCATAGAAAATTTCCAATTAATTCAATTAGTATTGATTTTTAAAAGGTGAAATTTTCTCTATTTATGCTTTGTTCAGGTTAAATAATTTGAAAACTAAGACTTTATGTTTTCAATTTTATAGATTACTCCATTTTTTCCGTCAAAGTCAAAATCTCTGTTATATTGAAGGCCTATTTTTTCTAAAACTTTGATGGATGCCAAATTTTCTTTCATGGCTCTTCCGACAATCATTTTTAAATGTAATTCATTTAAACCATAATCGATACAGGCTTTGGCGCTTTCTGTAGCAAATCCCTGATTCCAGTAATGTTCAAAAAACCGGAAACCAACATCTGTTTCGTCTAATTTATTGTCATACTTTAATCCACACCAACCCAAAAATTGATTTGTTGATTTATTAATAACTGCCCATCTTCCGTAGCCGTTTCTTTTATAATCAGAATAATTTTCAATAAACTCTTTCGCTTCATTAATGTCTTTAAAAACAGAATTTCCTGTATATTTTATAACATTAGGATTTAAGTTTAATTGATAAAAATTTTCTGCATCGCTGATGTCAAATTCTCTGAGCAAAAGGCGATTGGTTTCTAAGATTGTTTTCATCATTTGAAAATGTTGTGTTTAGTAATAAAAACTTAAGAACCCTTATTTTATTGGATTGAATTGTCCTCTTTCTTCAGTTTGAATCAATTTTATTTGCTTAAACTTCTTATTAATTCCATTAACAAAACATTTCTTCACATCATCATTTAATTCATTTTTGACTTGGGAAAAATCAATGTATATTATTTTTGAATTTGGTAAATCATTGATTTTACTTTCTAATTTTCCACAACTGAAAAACGCAAATGATAAATCATAGAATTTAACAACAAGCGGATCATAATTAATGATTTCGAAGACATTTTCCTTATCAACATAAAACCGGCTTTCAAAAATATATTGATCTACAATAGAATTTGGTTTATATAATAAACCTGTTTAAACTTTTATTTTTCTTAGAAATAAGATAGAGAAAGCTAAATAATGTAGATTTATCCAAGTGATATTCAATTTTTCAAACCTTATTAACAGCGCTTTGAAACTATCCAACCAAGCAT
>NZ_JBPCHW010000052.1:0-1710 GCF_051011795.1 Chryseobacterium sp. RLHN22 | reverse complement strand
AACATTATAAAGCCTTTAGGGTGGTTTTAGCGGTGGGGCTCACCTGTTCCCATTCCGAACACAGAAGTTAAGCCCACCAGCGCCGATGGTACTGCGAAAGCGGGAGAGTAGGTCGCCGCCAGTTTTTATTTAAAGTCTCATAGATTATTCTATGAGACTTTTTTTTGCTTGAAACTCAAAGAAATCCAAACTCAAAACCCAAAGTTTAGCTTTGAATATTGCCAGTGCCTATTGCCTATTGCTTATTTAATATTGAATATTGCCAGAAATAGTATTCTAAATCCAAGGTTTAAGATGTTAACTTCGAGATTTTAAAGTCTTAATTTGGTATTTATATTTCAAGTTCAAGTATAGAGCTAATAATAAGTATGATTATTAGATATAATATTTTGATAGATTTAATCGTGATACTCTTCGAAGCTTTTAAACAAATATATTGGAATCTTTTTCCTAAAAAGGTACCGCTCTTTATGATGTTTTTTTTACTATCTACAGCTTATTTAGAAATCAGACTAATAGATAATATTAAATTGTTTAAAGTTTGAAAATTCGTAAATTTGCATCATGATAAAAATTGGCAATATAGAACTGCCGGAATTTCCGCTTTTGCTGGCTCCGATGGAGGATGTAAGTGACCCGCCGTTCAGGCGTCTTTGTAAGATGCATGGGGCAGATTTGATGTATTCAGAATTTATTTCTTCTGAAGGGTTAATTCGTGATGCTATTAAAAGTAGAAAAAAACTGGATATTTTCGATTACGAAAGACCAGTTGGAATTCAGATTTTCGGAGGTGATGAAGAAGCTATGGCAATGTCCGCAAGAATTGTGGAGACTGTAAATCCTGATTTGGTAGATATCAATTTTGGATGTCCTGTAAAGAAAGTGGTCTGTAAAGGTGCAGGAGCAGGTGTGTTGAAAGATGTTGATATGATGGTTCGTTTAACCAAAGCGGTTGTGAATTCTACAAGTCTGCCTGTAACGGTAAAAACGCGGTTAGGATGGGACAGTAATTCCATTAATATTGATGAAGTAGCTGAGCGTCTTCAGGAAACAGGAATAAAAGCTTTAACGATTCATGCAAGAACTCGTGGACAAATGTATAAAGGTGAAGCTGATTGGAATCATATTTCAAGAATTAAACAAAATCCTAATATTGAGATTCCTATTTTTGGAAACGGTGATATCGATTCTCCTGAGAAAGCATTAGAATATAAAAATAAATATGCCTGTGACGGTATTATGATCGGTCGTGCTGCAATCGGTTATCCGTGGATTTTTAATGAAATAAAACATTTCTTTAAAACAGGTGAGCATCTTGCTGCACCGACAATTTCTGATCGTTTGTTGGCTGTTCGTCAACACGCTGAATGGAGTGCCGAATGGAAAGGCGAAAGACTTGGTTTAGTAGAAATGAGACAGCATTACAGCAATTATTTCCGTGGAATTCCACACTTTAAAGATTTCAGAAGAAAATTCTTAGAAGTATTTACCTTACAGGAAATGGACGCAGTAATTCAGGAAACACAAGAATTTTACGTAGAATATGAAGCTCAACAAGTATAAAATTAAAACCCATCAGAAAATGGACTGCCCCCAAAAAGTTAGACACTTTTTAGGGGCATTTTATTTATGGGAATATCAAAATATAGTTTATCATTTAAGTTGAGTTGCATTGAAAGAATTGCAAAACATAATCTTTCGGTGCACTCT
>NZ_JBPCHW010000051.1:0-2441 GCF_051011795.1 Chryseobacterium sp. RLHN22 | reverse complement strand
CTTGGTTGGATAGTTTCAAAGCGCTGTTAATAAGGTTTGAAAAATTGAATATCACTTGGATAAATCTACATTATTTAGCTTTCTCTATCTTGTTTCTAAGAAAAATAAAAGTTTAAACAGGTTTTATATTAAAAAACTCAAGTACATCTATCCTGAACTAAAACCGGCCAATATTTATTTTACGATTGGCGGATTAAGCTCCGGAGGAACTGCCGATTCTGAGATGGTATTAATTGGTTCTGAAATTCTGGTGGGAAATCCGGCTACAGACACTTCCGAATTAAGCTCTGACTGGCTTAAAAACACATTTAAACATAGGAAATATTTAGATGTTGTTTATCTTACCGTTCACGAGTACGTTCATACCAATCAGAAAGACGGCTATGTCAATCTTTTGGGACATTCGATAAAAGAAGGTTCGTGTGACTTTATTGCTGAACTTGTTTTGGGAAAACCTATTAAAACATCTTATATTGAATACGGAAAATCTAATTTATCTAAGGTAAAAGAAGATTTTAAAGCCGAAATGTATTCTAACCGTAATGATAAATGGCTTTATAACGGTAAAAAATCAGATCATCCTGATTTGGGATATTTTATGGGTTACGAAATTTCAAAATCATATTATCAAAATCATCCCGATAAAAAACAGGCGGTGAAAGATATTATTGAACTGGATTTTGGCAGTGAAAAGGCAATTGATGAATTTGTAGACAAGTCTAAATTCTTTGGCAATAGCGTCAATAAAGACGAAATCATTAAAAAATATGAGTCGAATATGCCAAAGGTTGTCAAAATAGAGCCTTTTGAAAATCAAAGCAAAAATGTAGATACAGCAACAAAACAGATTAAGATTACCTTTTCGAAGAAAATGAATGATGTGTCATTAAATTTTTCAAAAAATGGTAAAGAACATTTTCCACTTCAGAAAAAACTTGGTTTTGAAAATGATAAAACTACGCTTATCTTAGAAACGGTAGCTCTTCAACCGAATACATCGTATGATTTTTACATCACCAATCGGAGTACTGAATCTGAAGACGGATATCAATTCGGAGCAGATGAATATAAGATAGAATTTACAACACGACCTTAAGATTTATATCACTACAAAATTTAGCAATTTTAAAGCTGAATTCCACCGTGACCTAAATACTTTAAGGACGCATCTTTAACAAAGTCTTCAAAGCTGGTGTTTTCATCAGCTTTTTTGTTTTGAATTTCAAAATAATAAATATCAGGATTTACTCCAACTTCCAAATTATTTCTAAACATAAATAAATAAAAGTTTTTTACTTGAGTTGTAAATAATTCAGGAAGTTTTCTTTAGCTTTTATTTTTTAATCTTTTCAAAGATTTGAATTCGATATCCTGTTACTGAAGGATAATATAATTCGAGTTTTCCATTTATTATTTTAATACGATGATCACCTCCTATCCCTGGGCATTTATCTGCTTCTAATCGAAACGTTTTATTTATTTTCATATATTGAGGCATATAAAATTTTCCTCGAGACAAATTATCTTTAGTTTCTTTCCAATTTCCGGTACATAAATCTCCGTTTGATGTAAATGTACCATCAGATTTCAGTGAAAGCTGCATTTCGCTTTCTACTGCTTGAGGAATTAATGATGAACGAGGAGCATAAGCATTTTCGTCATTTATAACACTAGAAATCTTCCAATCACCTATAATGTTCTTTTGTATTGAGTTACAACTACAAAATATTAAACCAAAGAATATTATCACAATATATTTACTCATTTTTCAACTTTGTAATTATACGACTAATTTTCACCAATCCTTTTCCCCAATATTTTCAATGTACGCTCTACTCCATCCAAAACCGCAACATTCGGTAAAATTCCCCAGTCTTCAAACCCGAAATGCTGGAAGAGTTTTATACTTGGCTCGTTGTGTAAGAATATAAATCCCAACAAAGTTTTTACTCCAAATTTTCCGGCATTGTCAATACAGTATTGCAAAGTCTTTTTACCATAGCCTTTCCCACGAAAATTTTCATCCATATAAATGCTTATTTCTACAGTCCCATTGTAAGCCGGTCTCCCGTAAAAAGATGAAAAACTTACCCAGCCTACCATGTTATTTTCAGAATCTTCGATTACCCAGAGTGGTCTTCTTTCAGGAGTATGCTCATAAAACCACTGATGACGGCTTTCTACAGAGATCTCTTCTGTATCTGCAGTTACCATCCTTGATCCGATGGTTGAGTTGTAGATTTCAACAATTCTTTTAAGGTCCTCAAGCCGTGCATCCCGGAATGTAAGTTCTCGCATTTTGATAAAAGTATTTTATGTCTCGTCCTAAAACTTCGATACAGATTATAGGATAAAAATAATAATTAAACCAAAGCAAAAACGTTTTTGCTTTGGTTTTTAGTTTTATAGGTTTTCATTTTTAATTCAGACTGCTGGTGCAT
>NZ_JBPCHW010000050.1:0-3777 GCF_051011795.1 Chryseobacterium sp. RLHN22 | reverse complement strand
TGCTTGGTTGGATAGTTTCAAAGCGCTGTTAATAAGGTTTGAAAAATTGAATATCACTTGGATAAATCTACATTATTTAGCTTTCTCTATCTTGTTTCTAAGAAAAATAAAAGTTTAAACAGGTTTAAAAGTTATTTTAAGTGATTGGTTTTCAAAATAAGATTATTTTGTCGAAAAAAAACAAAGAAATATTACTTTTTGAAAATGATTTAAGTTAAACAATGCCACTTCGTTTATCAAGGTAATACAAGAATTTTATATTATTTTGATAAGTTGAACGACTTTGTATATCTTACATTTTTGAAATCATTTCTCGCTCTTTGCTGAGTGAAATCGAAGATTCGACATAGTCAAACGCCTTTGCGAACTAAAAAAATATGAATAACAATATTAAAAAAAATCTTTGCGCTCTTTGCGTTAAAATTAATAGTTAGGATAAAGAATCAAATTAATTACTTTTCATTAAATTCGTGAAAAATCAAAAAGGAAATGAAGATCAAGTTAACCATCTGTCTTCTTGCGTTTCTCAATTTTTATGAAGCTCAGGAAAATATCACGTATCAGAAACCATCTGCCGAAATTCTCAAATTGGCAGATTACGACCGACCGCCAAGTGTTTTAACCAATTCGAAAAAAGACTGGGTAATTTTCACGTACAGACCAACGTATAAAACTTTGGATGACCTCAATCAGCAGGAAATGAAATTGGGAGGTTTAAGGATTAATCCGGTGACGAATATTTCGAGTTCAATTACATATTCAAACAATCTGAAAGTTCGTAAAATGAATGATAAGACCGAGATTCAGATAAAAGGTCTTCCACAAAATCCAAAAATTACAAATACATCATTTTCTCCTGATGAAAAGAAATTAGCATTTACAAATACAACCGATAGAGGTGTGGAGCTTTGGGTCGTTGATTTAGAAACAGCCACAGCAAAAAAAGTTTCAAAAGATAACTTGAATGCCAATTTGGGAAATCCATACATCTGGATGAAAGATTCTCTGAGTTTTCTGATTAAAGTGTTGCCTGAAAACAGACCACAGTTGATTGATTCTTCAAAAGACCTTCCGACAGGACCAATTGTTTCTACCGCGGACGGAAAAGTATCCCAAAACAGAACGTATCAGGATTTGCTTAAAAACCCGCAGGATGAAAAGAATTTTGAAACGCTTACCCATTCAGAATTGTATCATGTAGATTTAACGGGTAATCTTAAGAAGTTTAAAGACAAAGATATTTATGGTGGTTTAAGCTATTCTCCCGACGGAAATTATTTACTGGCAACTACGATAAAAAAGCCGTTTTCCTATATCGTTCCATTGAGCAGATTTCCAATGACCGCAAAAGTTTATGATGCAAAAGGAACAGAAGTAAAAGTAGTGAATGAAGTTCCGCTTACCGAAATTATGCCTAAAGGTTTTTCATCGGTAAGAACAGGGAAAAGAGATATGACCTGGAGAGCAGATCAACCTGCGACGTTGGTTTTTGCTGAAGCTTTGGACGGTGGAGATCAGTCTAAAACGGTTGATTTCAGAGATGAAATTTTCACTTGGAATGCTCCGTTTAGTGATCAACCAAAATCTTTCTTTAAAACAAAACAAAGATATGAAGGAACAAGCTGGACGAATAATCATTATGCGATTGTTTCTGAAGGTTGGTATGATACAAGAAATACAAAATCGTATCTGGTTGATTTAAATAACGGTGAATCGAAAGTTATCGAAGACCGAAATTATCAGGATGTTTACAATGATCCGGGAAGTTTTAATACGACCAAAAATGAATTCGGAAGATATGTAATTGATATGAAAGGTGAAAAATCTTATCTGATCGGAGCCGGATTTACCAAAGACGGGCAACACCCTTTCATCGATGAAATGGATATGAAGTCTTTGAAAAAGAAAAGACTTTACACTTCAAATCTTAAAGGAGCTAAAGAAGAAATCATTGATATTATTGACCCTAAAAAAGGAGAGGTATTAACGATTCAGCAATCGGCAAGTCAGTATCCGAATTATTTCAAGAAAAATATCAAATCTAATAAATCTGAGCCTGTTACGAATTTTGCCAATCCGTTTGAAAGCATTAAAAATGTTTACAAGGAAGTCATTACTTACAAAAGAAATGACGGAGTTACTTTAACGGGAACGCTTTATTTACCTGCAAACTACGACAGAAAAGCAAAAAAAGAAAAACTTCCGTTGTTAATTTGGGCATATCCTACAGAATATAAAGATAAAAATACAGCGGGACAGAATACACAGAATCCAAATGACTTTACCTTCCCGTATTATGGCTCGTTTGTGTATTGGACGGCAAAAGGATATGCGGTTTTAGATGATGCCGCGTTCCCGATTATCGGCGAAGGAAAGACCGAACCGAATGATACGTTCATTCCACAATTGGTTGCCAACGGAAAAGCTGCTATTGATGCAGTAGATCAGTTAGGATATATCGACCGAACAAAAGTTGCAGTAGGTGGACATTCTTACGGTGCGTTTATGACGGCAAATCTTTTGACACATTCCAAAGATTATGCTTGCGGAATTGCAAGAAGTGGAGCCTATAACAGAACGTTGACGCCATTTGGTTTCCAGAGTGAACAGAGAAATTACTGGGATGTTCCGGAAATTTACAATACGATGTCTCCGTTTATGAATGCCGATAAAATGAAAACACCAATGTTATTGGTTCATGGTGATGCAGACAACAATCCGGGAACATTTACTTTGCAGACCGAAAGATATTTCCAGGCTTTGAAAAACCTGGGAGCTCCGGTGAGAATGGTTCTTCTTCCAAAAGAATCTCACGGTTACGCGGCCAAAGAAAATATTCTCCATTTGCTTTGGGAGCAAGACCAGTTCTTAGAGAAATGTTTAAAAAAATAATCATACTTAAAACTCGTTCTTTGGAGCGAGTTTTTTATATTTAATCTAAATTACATACTCCTATTCTTTCATTTTAGTTTTGTAATTTTCTGCTGATAAAATAGAGCCCGACAATTGATGTTGAAAAGGGTGTCTGTATGAATTAAAACTATGTTAAGAACAAATCAGCCTTTTTTAAATTACTTAGAAAAACTTTATCTTGATCAGAAACATCAGGAAAATATTATTTTGCAATCTTTTGAGAAAGGTGAAAAGCTATTGACGCAAGGTGAAACTTCCGACAAAATAATGCTCATCAAAAGCGGAATTACCAAATGTTTTTTTCTAGAAGAAACAAAAGAGGAATACATTGTCGAGTTTTTAGGAAAAGGTGAGATTCTCGGTGAAATAGAAATGATGAAGAATGTTCCGTGTATCTGCAGTATTGAATCGATTACTGAGGTTACAGTATTTACCATTACAATTCCGTATTTCCAGGCGTTGATTAAAAATGATCTTAATTTAAATAATTTACTGTTGGATGTTTTTGCCGAACGCATTGTAAATACTTCCAATCGTTCATCTTATCAGCAGCTTCATGCCTCCGAACACACTCTGTCACAGCTCCTTGATTTAAAAGCAAAAGAAATGAAAATTTCAAAAGAAGACATGGCAAGTTATTTGGGAACCAATATAAGAAGCCTGAATAAAGCTATCAGAGATTATGAGAAGAAAAAAATGATCTGATTTAATTCACTATACCATCTTTTATCTTTGTAATGTCTAGACCTGAAATAACGATACACAAAAAAGAATCGTTATGAAAGAACCATTAGAATCGCTTTATGTAAAGCGTACACAGAAAGATTACAGTTTAAGTTTGAAACTTCAGATTGTAAAAGAAAT
>NZ_JBPCHW010000049.1:0-4752 GCF_051011795.1 Chryseobacterium sp. RLHN22 | reverse complement strand
TTTTCTTTTTCCTCCCCCTTCCCCCCCCCCCCTCCCCCCCCCCCGAAACTGTTTCTGAAGTTAGTTTAAAGCATAATTCAAATTAGTAAGCAGCCGTAAATCTTTCACGAATGTGATTGTTTTGCTCTAATTCATCCACCAAAACAACGGCAACATCTTCTACCGAAAGTACACTTCTTCCCTCTTCATTGAAAACAGGATTTTCAAGAGCGGTTCTGTATTTTCCGGTTCTGATTCCTGCTGTTCCTTGATGCATTTCGATTGCAGGGCTGAAGAAAGTCCAGTCTAATGTTGTATTTTCTTTGATTTTATTCAGATAATCTCTTGCAGCAGTCGCTCCCGGTTTGATGTCTGCAGGAAAATCAGGTCCGTCAACCAACTGATTTCCTTCAATAAATAAACTTCCAGCTCCTCCAACCGTAATAAATCTTTTTACACCAGATTTTTCAACTGCTTTTTCGATGTTGATAGATCCGTTTAAGAAATCATTGTAAAGGTTAGGATTCGTCCACCCTGCGTTAAAACTACTGATTACGGCATCATTTCCTTTTAAAGCTTCCGATAATTCCTCAACATTATTTACATCAACACTTTTTGCCTTTACGTTTTCTGTTTCATTTACTTTTGAAGCGTTTCTTACGATGGCTTCAACCTCATAACCTCTGTTTGTAAGTTCTTTTACAATCTGTGTTCCTACAAAACCGGTTGCACCGATTACAGCTACTTTTTTGTTCATAATTTTTATTTATTTTTAAATGCATTCACGAACCTTTCGGTTTCATTTTGATATTATTTTATTTATTTAATTGTAATAAATTTTGTTACAATTTTGATTAAAATTTTTTATTTGAACTGTTCAGTGAATTCCTTCAATGATTTATTCCCTAAAAATTTTAAAACCAGCTCATCTGTCTCCGAAAATAAGGTATTAAGATGAGTATTGATATTTCTACCTACTGTACAGACAGGATTCGGATTATTATTTTTTTTCCCTAAAACCTCCGTATTTTTTACCGCCAAATAAATATCAGAAATACTTATTGAATCTGCACTCTTTGCTAATTGAGTTCCCCCATCTTTACCTTGTCTGCTAATAATCAAACCCGCTTCTTTTAGAACTCCTATTTCTTTACGAACAATCACCGGATTAATATTAATACTTCCTGCCATCCAATCAGACGTGAGCCAGTCTTGCGGACTTTCCGCCAATAAAGTCATAATATGTATTGCCGTAGCAAATCTTGTATTGTTCATTGTAATTACTCAGCAAAGATACAAATATTCTAATTGTAACAAAATTAATTACATTTAATTTTTATTAAAATTTATTTCGTTTCAATTTCAATTATCTTTTTGCCCGCATTCCCTAAGTAATGATTGACAATCGGGTCATATATTTTATAACCATTTTCAACATTGGTAAAAATGATCAATCCCCTTTTTGATTTAGGCAAAAGAAAAACAATGGTATTGACACCTTTATCTGAACCTCCGTGAGATAAAGCAATTCCATCACTCCCAAGATCGTAAATTTCAAATCCCAAGCCGAAAAATTTATCTTTTTTAGTTTCGACCTGTTTTGTTTTCATTTCATCAAAAACTTTTGTAGTCAACAGAGTATTACTCATCACAGCTGTTAAAAATTTTCCGCAGTCTTCCACTGTCGTTATTAAATCATCGGCTGCATTTGGAGTTTTGTTTTTTACAGCATCATAAGCTGTTCCTGTTTTATCATATCCAACAACCATTCTTTCAGCATATTTCTTTTCATCCCAGATATAACTTGTATCTTTCATATCTAAAGGCTGAAAAATAAGTTCTTTTGCGAGTTCTTCTAAACTTTTATGAAATTTATTTTCAAGAGCTTTTCTAAGATATTCATAACCCTCACCTGAATATTGATATTTTGTTCCGGGCTCAAATCCAAAATGAAGTTTGTTGTTTTTATTCATCCACCTCCAATTGGGAAAGCCGGTTTGATGGCTCAATATCAATCTCGTTGTTAATTTCTTATGTCTTACATCTTTTATAATATCTTCATCAATAAAATATGCATCAAGTGGTTCATCAAGATTCCATTTGCCAAGACTTACCAAGCGTAAAACCGTCATTGCTGTAACTGGTTTCGTTAAAGACGCAACATTAAAAAGACTGTTGTAAGCAGCAGAAGATTTATCATTTAGTTTTCCGTACACCTTTATTTCTTTGAGCTTTCCATCTTCAATAATTCCCAAACCTAAAGTCGGAATATTATTGTCTTTAATTAATTGTTCCAGATTATCCGTAAGATTTCTATTAGGTGTTCCATGATCGTAACTCAGAATATCACTCATGATCCAGTTTCCGTCTTTTTTTGTCCATATTGTTGTAAATTTCGCCTGCCCTCCCAAAGCATCTTCTTTATTTTTTTCTCGGATAAAAAACTGATGTTCTCCTGATTGAATTGCACCATACAACTCGCCATTATTGTACAGCGGAAAAACTTCCAGACTGTTTTCAATGACTTTTCGAATAGGTTTTTGGGCAGAATTTGAACAGATATTTTGTTTTGTTCTTTCCAGAAACAATTTTTTGTCCTGAAAACCTCCGTTATCATGATAAAATTTCAAATTGTTATCAACAGATTTTTCCAGATAAGCAATATCACAATTGTTAAATCCTCTATCGAAAAACAAACTGTCCTGCTTTTTAAGTTCAATAAATAAAGGTGAATTTTTATCAATTTGAGCATTTAAATTTGTAATCGAAAATAATAGAATGAAGATTATAATTCTGATTAGTGTTGTCATTTTCAATTTTTTAACAAAGATTCAGAATTAATTGATTTTAAAGTTAAAAAACAACCTGACAAAAACCCGACAATCACACTGACAAATTATAAGAAGCTGAAATTCAACTTAAAATAGAGACTATTTTTCTTATCCAATTCATAAGCATTTCTTAGAATAATAAAAATATTGGTAAGCGTTAAGACAATCATTGTCAATAAAACCGATTCTTTTCCCAGCTTTAGAAAAGCAACCATCATAAAAATAATCGGACAGATGACTGCCAAAAAGATCTGTAAAGAAATAATCTGTTTTACGATCGAATTTTTTTCTTTTGTAAACAACATGATGATTATCGGAACTAAAAAATTAGCAATCGGAAACCAAGAAAACGGAAGCGAAGAAATATTGATAATTTTAATGAGTGTAAAATTGTAAACTTCTTTATTTTCTACAGCAATTACTTTTTCTACAATATTATCTTCTGCTAAAGTTTCCGGAATCAGTAAATCTTTTTCAGCAACATCAAGTGCTGCAGCCAAAGTTTTCAAGGTGTAACCTTTCGGCTCTGTTCCCGCTTCAATCCGCTGGATTGTTCTTACAGAAATTCCTGATTTTCCGGCTAATTCTTCCTGCGTCAGATTTTTCTTTTCTCTGATTTTTTTTAATTCCGACATGGTTTAAAATAGATTAATGCAAAATTAGACATTCAACGACGAATTAATCAAAAATATTTATTTGATTTTACAGGGAAAATTTAAACACAAAGCCCACAAAGGCTTTTGCACTAGTAACTATCATTAAGTTTCACAAAGGCGTTTCACTTAACAAAGAACACAAAGACATCTTTAAAAAAGTTAAAATTACAAAATCAATTTATCTAAATCTAAGAGAAGGTAATTAATCGTCTGATTAATCGTACGGGTTGCCGACTGCATTTGATTCAGCATTGCAGCCCTATTATGAAGATCATCGGCTCTGTAAAAACCACCATCACTGAAAATTACAGACTGGTCGGCCGCAGTTTTATCATCATCAAACTGATAATGGAGCCAACGTTGCTTCATGTTTTGAATAATCGAATTTTCTTCTTTATTAGAAAACTTTTTTTCGGTATACATATACCAGATAAAGGGCGGAAAATTGGGAGATTCAAGTTTCTCCCGCCAAATATCACGAAGAAGGTTTCTTTGATGAATAAATTCTACTTTTTTTCCCTTCGGATTAAGCGTTGCCAAACCAAAACCTGCTCCCAAGGCACCTCCGGAAATATCAATTGCACTGCTCCAACCTTCATCTTTCACAATTCCACCTGCAATAGAAGCTACCGCTCCGGCTGCAATGGAATATAAAATAAGCTTATTATTCCGGGAATCATTAAGGTTATCAACATAATTTCCGATTTGTGCTACACGTTCTCCTTCACAGTCAAATTCGGCAGCTACTGCGTCCAATTCAGTCAGAGCGATGGTTATTTTGCTGTTTATTTTCATTTTTAACTGCAAAACTTTCACTTGAGCATTTAATGAAGAATCTTTTTTAAGCTTCATAATTTCATTTACCTCATCCAGATTATCTAAGGCATTTAAAACCAAAATACTTTGGTCTGAAAAAATGTTTTTCAGTTGTTTATTCGCCGAAATAATAGAGTCTGCATTGTAAGAAGGTAACTTTTCTTCATAATTGTACTTGAAAGGCGCCTTACAATAGCTGTCTCTCAAAGTCAGAATATTCTGCTTGATGACCTGATTTTTCTTTGAAACACAGGAAGTCAGCAAAATAAGAACAGCAAAAAAACAGTATATTTTTTTCATTTAAATCTGATTAAAGAAACATTTGCATCTTAATACTAAGATATGTCTCGTCCTAAAACTTCGATACAGATTATAGGATAAAAATAATAATTAAACCAAAGCAAAAACGTTTTTGCTTTGGTTTTTAGTTTTATAGGTTTTCATTTTTAATTCAGACTGCTGGTGCATTT
>NZ_JBPCHW010000048.1:0-4991 GCF_051011795.1 Chryseobacterium sp. RLHN22 | reverse complement strand
TTTTCTCCCCCCCCCCCCCCCCCCCCCCCCCCCCCCCCCCGAGGCACATGAAAAAGCAAGTAGTGAAAGCAGGTTCCCGGCTCCTAAAAAAATTGGAATATGGAAGAGTTTGAGGGTTTTGAGAGTTGTGAATCTTAGAGTCTGGGATTATTGAAATAGCTGAATTTTGAATATAAAATTTTGACTGTTTTCCCATTGAAATTTCCGTAATTTTGCAGTATGAATAACGATACCATCTGCGCGCTTGCAACCGCCAACGGAATAGGAGCTTTAGGAATTATCAGGGTTTCAGGAAATGAGGCCTTAACGGTGGTTCAGAAATGTTTTCCTTCAAAAAAACTGCAAAAACAAAAATCTCACACCATTCACTACGGTTATTTCATGGATGGCGAGGAAGCGATTGATGAAGTGATGCTTTCTATTTTTCTGGCACCAAGAACTTTCACAACGGAAAACTCAGTAGAGATTACATTCCACGGCTCGCCGCATATTGGTAAACGTATTCTCGAAACATTAATCAAGAACGGAGCAAGAATGGCAAAAGCGGGAGAATTTACCCTTCGTGCTTTTATCAACGGAAGAATTGACCTTTCTCAAGCCGAAGCGATTGCCGATGTGATTGCGTCAGAAAATGAAGCTTCAAGAAAAGTGGCCATTAATCAGCTAAAAGGAGGAATTACCAATGAAATATCTTTTCTAAGGACAGACTTGCTGAATTTTGTTTCTTTAATTGAGCTGGAGCTGGATTTTGCCGAAGAAGATGTGGAGTTTGCCGATCGGTCCGCTTTAGTAGAATTACTGAATAAAATTGAACTAAAATTAAATTCGCTGATTGAAAGTTTCCAATATGGAAATGCCATTAAAAACGGAACTGCAGTAGCTATCATTGGAAAACCGAATGCTGGTAAATCTACATTGCTGAATGCTTTATTAAAAGAAGAAAGAGCTATTGTAAGTAATATTGCCGGAACTACAAGAGATACAATTGAAGAAATTTTGCACATTAAAGGACATGCATTCCGATTGATCGACACAGCGGGACTGCGTGAAACAATGGATGAAATTGAAGCCATTGGTGTAAAAAAAGCCAAAGAAAAGGTAGAAAACGCCAATATTTTGGTATACTTGGCAGATGCAGGAACTGAAGATTTTTCTGAAGATATCCAGATGATAAAATCTTTATTGAGAGAGGATTTGAAACTGATTATCTGTTCAACAAAAATTGACGAGGTTTCTCCATCAGTCTATGAAAAAGTAGAAGATATTTTCAGAAATGAGATTGCTCATGATTTCGATTTTATTAAGATTTCTGCGCTGGAAAATCAAAATATTCAGGATTTAAAGAATGAATTGTCATCCTACGTAGAACAACCAAAAGCTTCCGAAAGCAATGTGGTGATTACCAATCAAAGACATTTTGAAGCTCTGCAGAAATCTTTAGATGCTGTGAATAAAGTGAAAGAAGCAATTTCTTTCCAAATTTCAACAGAATTATTAGCATATGAGCTAAGAAATGCTCTCGAACATCTTGGTGAGATTTCCGGCGAAGTAACTAATGACGAGATATTGGGAAATATTTTTTCGAAGTTTTGTATTGGAAAGTAACACCATTTTTATTTATCACAATACAGCCGCATCTTTACATGCGGCTTTTAATTTCTAAGTGATTAGCAAATCAGCAACAACCGATATTCTCCTTCATTTTCAATGGGCGCCCGATGGACACAAGGCAAAACTTCTTGTTCGGGATGGTCTACAGCCAATCTCCAGAGATGACCAATACCTAAGTTGGTGGGTTGAGCGTCAGATTTTGGCTCGTAGTGTAAATCAAAAAAATTCTCTTGAAGAAAATAGGCGAAATCCTCTTCATTACCATCATGCAATCGTCTGAGCTTCTCACGGACTTCAGGAATGAGTATTTTTTGCGTAACCTGATGATTTGGAATAATATCACTGGGAGCACCATAATAAGTACATAAAAAAGTATCGCCTCCTATTGGTGAGCGGTCAACGTGATAGGAATAAACATCTGTTGAGATAAAATCAAATTCCTCATCCCGTTCATAATTTTTAAGCAGATTAAGAGATGGAGATGCGCCGAAATCAGTCAATAACTGTAAATCATTTAAAACAATTTCTCTTGCTATACTTCCATTTTGAGACAAATTTAGAGCTAAAAGTTCTGTAACTGAAACTTCTGTAATATTTTCCTTCAATTCAAGCTTTGAAACAATTTCTTTAAAATCTCCTGGCAAATTTCTTTTCCAACAAAGGGCATTTACCATTCCTTTGAAATTGGTATTTATTAATTCGGAAAAAGAAGAAACCACTCTTACCTGATCATTTTCAGAAAATGTATCATTTGTCATACGGGCAAATTTAGTAAAGCTATAATCATCTGCAAAAAAAATAACAGACAACCAAGTTAAAATATTGGTTTAAGATGTATTTCAAAGACATTTAGTAAATAACCCTACCCTTCCTAAAAATATTTTAATCAAAATCCGTAACTTTGCCGCCTACGAAAAATTTTATGGAAAGTATTCAAGTTCACGACAAAACTTTTGTTCCCTATTTAAAGGATGCCGAGATTCAGGAAATTGTAAAAGCAACCGCTTTGAAAATCTACGAAGATTATAAAGATGAAGTTCCTGTTTTTATAGGTGTTTTAAACGGTGTAATCATGTTTTTTTCTGATCTTCTTAAACATTATCCGGGAGAATGTGAGATTGCTTTTATACAGATGAGTTCTTATGTAGGAACTGAATCAACAGGAATTGTTTACCAGAAAATGGAACTGACGAAAGATGTAAAAGACCGTCACATCATCCTTGTTGAAGATATCGTAGATACCGGAAATACCGTGGAGAGTCTTTTCAAATATTTTAAGGAAACTCAACGTCCGAAATCTGTAAAACTGGCTTCGTTCTTATTGAAACCTGAAGTCTATAAAAAAGATTTCAAGCTGGATTATATCGGGAAAGAAATTCCAAATAAGTTTGTTCTTGGATACGGATTGGATTACGATGAATTAGGTAGAAATTTACCCAATCTGTACCAATTGGAAGACGGACAAATCAACCATTAAAATTGCTATCAGCTTCTAGCTTTTGGCTATTAGCTTTTAAAAATTATATCTGAATAAAAAGTAATTATTAATTTAAAAATGCTAAAAGCAAGAAGCAAACCGCCAATTGCCAACAGCGAAACCACATTATGATAAACATTGTTCTGTTCGGTCCTCCAGGAAGTGGAAAAGGTACTCAAGCGCAAAACTTAATCGAGAAATTCAATTTAAAACAAATCTCAACAGGTGATCTCTTCAGGTTCAACATGAAAAATGACACTGAACTTGGGAAACTGGCTAAATCTTTCATCGATAAAGGAGAATTGGTTCCGGATCAGGTAACGACAGATATGCTGATTGATGAAATCAGAAAGCCAACCGATGCCGCTGGATTTATTTTCGACGGATATCCAAGAACGGCGGTTCAGACAGAAGCTTTAGAAAAAATCGTAAAGGAGGAATTAAATGATGAGATCGATGTATGCCTTTCTTTGGTAGTTGAAGATTCAATTTTGGTAGAAAGACTATTAAAAAGAGGAGAAATCAGCGGAAGATCAGACGACAGTAATGTTGAGATCATCGAAAACAGAATAAAAGAATACTACGCAAAAACAGCAGAAGTCGCTGAGCTTTACAAACAACAAGGTAAATATGTAGAAATCAACGGTGTCGGAGACATCAATGAAATCTCTGAAAAGCTTTTTGCGGAGGTAGAAAAAGTAAAATAAAATAATTTGAGATTTGGCGTTCGAGATTTGAAATTGAATCTCAAATTTCAAATCTCAAATTTCAAATTAAAATATGAGCAATTTTGTAGATTACGTAAAGATTCATTGTAAAAGCGGTCACGGAGGTGCAGGTTCTGCCCATCTTCGTCGTGAAAAATATATCCCTAAAGGTGGCCCTGATGGAGGTGACGGAGGTCGTGGCGGGCACATCATCATGAAAGGAAATGCGAATGAATGGACTTTACTTCCCCTTCGTTATACCCGTCACGTAAAAGCGGAACGCGGCGAAAACGGCGGAAAAAACCAATTAACCGGCGCTTACGGAGCTGATGTTTATATTGAAGTTCCCATCGGAACGATTGCTAAAAATGAAGAAGGCGAAATCATTGGTGAAATCATGGAAGACGGCCAGGAAATCATCCTTATGGAAGGTGGAATGGGTGGAAAGGGAAATGAACATTTCAAATCGTCTACCAATCAGACTCCACGATTTGCACAACCAGGAATGGAGGGACAGGAAGGTTACGTGGTTTTTGAGCTTAAAATTTTAGCCGATGTAGGTTTAGTAGGCTTCCCGAATGCAGGAAAATCTACTTTATTATCATCTGTTTCTGCGGCAAAACCTAAAATTGCCAATTACGCATTTACTACTTTGACTCCCAATTTAGGAATTGTTGATTACAGAAATTACAAATCTTTTGTAATGGCAGATATTCCGGGGATTATTGAAGGCGCAGCAGAAGGTAAAGGTCTTGGTCACAGATTCCTGAGACATATTGAAAGAAATTCAATTCTATTGTTTTTAATTCCAGCAGATTCTGAAGACCATTTTCAGGAGTTTAAAATTTTAGAAAATGAATTAAAAGAATACAATCCTGAATTATTAGATAAAGATTTTATCATCTCCGTTTCAAAATCTGATCTTCTGGATGAAGAATTAAAGAAAGAAATCTCTGCAGAATTTCCTGAAAACAGGAAACCGTTATTTTTCTCAGGAGTAACCGGAGAAGGTCTGATGGAACTGAAAGATGCCATCTGGAAAAAACTTCACGGGTAAAAATTTAATTTCATGTCTCGTCCTAAAACTTTGATACAGATTATAGGATAAAAATAATAATTAAACCAAAGCAAAAACGTTTTTGCTTTGGTTTTTAGTTTTATAGGTTTTCATTTTTAATTCAGACTGCTGGTGCATT
>NZ_JBPCHW010000047.1:0-5316 GCF_051011795.1 Chryseobacterium sp. RLHN22 | reverse complement strand
GAAGATCATTGACATACAATATAACAACCAAGTAAGGAAAAACTAAAGCGTTAAAAAACTTTGAGTGAGTCAAGAACAAACATACAATGGAGAGTTTGATCCTGGCTCAGGATGAACGCTAGCGGGAGGCCTAACACATGCAAGCCGAGCGGTAGAGATCTTTCGGGATCTTGAGAGCGGCGTACGGGTGCGGAACACGTGTGCAACCTGCCTTTATCAGGGGGATAGCCTTTCGAAAGGAAGATTAATACCCCATAATATATTTTACGGCATCGTGGAATATTGAAAACTCCGGTGGATAGAGATGGGCACGCGCAAGATTAGATAGTTGGTAGGGTAACGGCCTACCAAGTCAGTGATCTTTAGGGGGCCTGAGAGGGTGATCCCCCACACTGGTACTGAGACACGGACCAGACTCCTACGGGAGGCAGCAGTGAGGAATATTGGACAATGGGTGAGAGCCTGATCCAGCCATCCCGCGTGAAGGACGACGGCCCTATGGGTTGTAAACTTCTTTTGTATAGGGATAAACCTTTCCACGTGTGGAAAGCTGAAGGTACTATACGAATAAGCACCGGCTAACTCCGTGCCAGCAGCCGCGGTAATACGGAGGGTGCAAGCGTTATCCGGATTTATTGGGTTTAAAGGGTCCGTAGGCGGATCTGTAAGTCAGTGGTGAAATCTCACAGCTTAACTGTGAAACTGCCATTGATACTGCAGGTCTTGAGTAAGGTAGAAGTAGCTGGAATAAGTAGTGTAGCGGTGAAATGCATAGATATTACTTAGAACACCAATTGCGAAGGCAGGTTACTATGTCTTAACTGACGCTGATGGACGAAAGCGTGGGGAGCGAACAGGATTAGATACCCTGGTAGTCCACGCCGTAAACGATGCTAACTCGTTTTTGGGTTTTCGGATTCAGAGACTAAGCGAAAGTGATAAGTTAGCCACCTGGGGAGTACGTTCGCAAGAATGAAACTCAAAGGAATTGACGGGGGCCCGCACAAGCGGTGGATTATGTGGTTTAATTCGATGATACGCGAGGAACCTTACCAAGACTTAAATGGGAATTGATCGGTTTAGAAATAGACCTTCCTTCGGGCAATTTTCAAGGTGCTGCATGGTTGTCGTCAGCTCGTGCCGTGAGGTGTTAGGTTAAGTCCTGCAACGAGCGCAACCCCTGTCACTAGTTGCCATCATTCAGTTGGGGACTCTAGTGAGACTGCCTACGCAAGTAGAGAGGAAGGTGGGGATGACGTCAAATCATCACGGCCCTTACGTCTTGGGCCACACACGTAATACAATGGCCGGTACAGAGGGCAGCTACCAGGTGACTGGATGCAAATCTCGAAAGCCGGTCTCAGTTCGGATTGGAGTCTGCAACTCGACTCTATGAAGCTGGAATCGCTAGTAATCGCGCATCAGCCATGGCGCGGTGAATACGTTCCCGGGCCTTGTACACACCGCCCGTCAAGCCATGGAAGTCTGGGGTACCTGAAGTCGGTGACCGTAACAGGAGCTGCCTAGGGTAAAACAGGTAACTAGGGCTAAGTCGTAACAAGGTAGCCGTACCGGAAGGTGCGGCTGGAACATCTCATTTTAGAGCGTCTTAAGACGTAAAACAAAATTAGTATCCTAGGATACACAAGAACTTACTTAAAGTTCAGCTTTAGTTTTTTATTTGGTTGATATATAAAAATACAACCCACTAGAAATTAGTACAGGGATAGAGAGACAAGAGGTAGAAGTATAGAGATGATAGGGAATAGATAGGTCTAAAGAATATCAAATCTCAAATATTGAATCTCAAATCTAACAGAGTCTCGTAGCTCAGCTGGTTAGAGCGCTACACTGATAATGTAGAGGTCGGCAGTTCGAGCCTGCCCGAGACTACTAATTTAAGTGATTTGAAATTGAAAAATTTGAAATTTGAAATTCGTTGCGTATGAATATCAAATCTCAAATATCAAATCTCAAATCCACCTAGAGGGGGAATTAGCTCAGCTGGCTAGAGCGCCTGCCTTGCACGCAGGAGGTCAAGGGTTCGACTCCCTTATTCTCCACCAATTGGGTTTCAAGTTTAAAATTCAAAGTTCAAAGAACGGAAAATGAGAGCCATTTTCCTTGAACCAAGAACCTTAAACCTTGAACCAGCGATTAAGATCATTGACATTAACGGTAAAGACATCACAAAGAGAAAACCGAGCACTTATAAGTGCTTGAGTAACCTAAAATAGGAAAGAAATCGTTAAGGGCGTATGGCGGATGCCTAGGCTTTCAGAGGCGACGAAGGACGTGGTAAGCTGCGAAAAGCTACGGGGATTGGCACACACGAATTGATCCGTAGATATCCGAATGGGGCAACCCAATACATTGAAGATGTATTACTCTGATTTATCAGAGAGCAAACCCGGAGAACTGAAACATCTAAGTACCCGGAGGAAAAGAAATCGAAGAGATTCCGTAAGTAGTGGCGAGCGAAAGCGGATTAGCCCAAAAGTCTTTATATGTTTAAAAGAATGTTCTGGAAAGAACAGCCATAGAGGGTGATAGCCCCGTATTTGAAAGGCATATTTGGATGATAAATGAGTAGGGCGGGACACGTGAAATCCTGTCTGAATATGGGGGGACCATCCTCCAAGGCTAAATACTCCTGAAAGACCGATAGTGAACAAGTACTGTGAAGGAAAGGTGAAAAGCACTTCGAATAGAAGGGTGAAATAGAACCTGAAACCGTACGCCTACAAGCGGTCGGAGCACATTAATTGTGTGACGGCGTGCCTTTTGCATAATGAGCCTACGAGTTAATTTTACTAGCGAGGTTAAGGACTTCAGGTCCGGAGCCGGAGCGAAAGCGAGTCTGAATAGGGCGATGAGTTAGTAGGATTAGACGCGAAACCTTGTGATCTACCCATGGGCAGGTTGAAGCTTTGGTAACACAAAGTGGAGGACCGAACCGGTTGACGTTGAAAAGTCTTCGGATGACCTGTGGGTAGGGGTGAAAGGCCAATCAAACTGGGAGATAGCTCGTACTCCCCGAAATGCATTTAGGTGCAGCGTCGTATATAGTTTATTAGAGGTAGAGCTACTGATTGGATGCGGGGGTTTCATCGCCTACCAATTCCTGACAAACTCCGAATGCTAATAAATGTTTTGCGGCAGTGAGGGCATGGGTGCTAAGGTCCATGTCCGAGAGGGAAAGAACCCAGACCAACAGCTAAGGTCCCCAAATATATGCTAAGTTGAAGCAACGCGGTTGAACTGCATTGACAGCTAGGATGTTGGCTTGGAAGCAGCCATTCATTTAAAGAGTGCGTAACAGCTCACTAGTCGAGCGGTTCGGCATGGATAATAATCGGGCATAAGCATATTACCGAAGCTATGGATTTATAATTTATTATATCTGGTAGGGGAGCATTCTGTTTGCGCCGAAGCAGTATCGTGAGGTATTGTGGAGCGGACAGAAAAGAAAATGTAGGCATAAGTAACGATAAAGGGGGCGAGAAACCCCCTCACCGAAAGACTAAGGTTTCCTCAGCCATGCTAATCAGCTGAGGGTTAGTCGGGACCTAACGCGAACCCGAAAGGGGTAGTGGATGGACAATGGGTTAATATTCCCATACTTGCTCACACTAAAAAGGGGACGGAGTGACGTAGCTGCTGGAGACTGACGGAATAGTCAAGGCCTAGCCTTCGGGCGAAGCTGCTGTAGTGAACTCGCTTCCAAGAAAAGCCGAAGTGAAGCAACCCGTACCAAAACCGACACAGGTAGTCGAGGAGAGAATCCTAAGGTGCTCGAGTGAGTCGTGGCTAAGGAACTAGGCAAAATAGTCTCGTAACTTCGGAAGAAGAGACGCCATCAGCAATGGTGGCCGCAGTGAAGAGGCCCAGGCGACTGTTTATCAAAAACACAGGACTCTGCTAAATCGAAAGATGCTGTATAGGGTCTGACACCTGCCCGGTGCTGGAAGGTTAAGGAAGGGCGTTAGCGTAAGCGAAGCGTTTGACTGAAGCCCCAGTAAACGGCGGCCGTAACTATAACGGTCCTAAGGTAGCGAAATTCCTTGTCGGGTAAGTTCCGACCTGCACGAATGGTGTAACGATCTGGGCACTGTCTCAGCCACGAGCTCGGTGAAATTGTAGTATCGGTGAAGATGCCGATTACCCGCAATGGGACGAAAAGACCCTGTGAACCTTTACTATAACTTCGTATTGACTTTGAGTAAGTAATGTGTAGGATAGGTGGGAGACTTTGAAGCGGGCACGCTAGTGTTCGTGGAGTCGACGTTGAAATACCACCCTTTACTTACTTGGAGCCTAACTTCTTTCAGAAGGACATTGCGTGGTGGGTAGTTTGACTGGGGTGGTCGCCTCCAAAAGAGTAACGGAGGCTTTCAAAGGTACCCTCAGCACGCTTGGTAACCGTGCGTAGAGTGTAATGGCATAAGGGTGCTTGACTGTGAGACCTACAAGTCGATCAGGTGCGAAAGCAGGACATAGTGATCCGGTGGTTCCGTATGGAAGGGCCATCGCTCATAGGATAAAAGGTACTCCGGGGATAACAGGCTAGTCTCCCCCAAGAGCTCACATCGACGGGGAGGTTCGGCACCTCGATGTCGGCTCGTCACATCCTGGGGCTGGAGAAGGTCCCAAGGGTTGGGCTGTTCGCCCATTAAAGTGGCACGCGAGCTGGGTTCAGAACGTCGTGAGACAGTTCGGTCTCTATCTATTGCGGGCGTTAGATGTTTGAGAGGGCTTGATTCTAGTACGAGAGGACCGAATTGAACAAACCTCTGGTGTATCAGTTGTACCGCCAGGTGCACCGCTGAGTAGCTACGTTTGGAAGAGATAAGCACTGAAAGCATATAAGTGCGAAACTCGCCTCAAGATGAGACATCTTTTAAGGGTCGTGGGAGATGACCACGTTGATAGGCTACAGGTGTAAAGTTGGTAACAGCATAGCCGAGTAGTACTAATTACCCGTAGATTTATAGCCTATAATTATGAATGATAAGTAATAAGCGATGAATGATTATCAATCATCATTTATCAACCATCAATCATAGCTCAGGCCTTATAAGTGCAATCATGGTTTTGCCTTTGTGATGAAATTTACCGATAAATTGGTTCAAGGTTCAATGTTCAAAATTCAAGGTTATCCAACTTTGAACTTTAAACCCGAAACTTGAAACATTATAAAGCCTTTAGGGTGGTTTTAGCGGTGGGGCTCACCTGTTCCCATTCCGAACACAGAAGTTAAGCCCACCAGCGCCGATGGTACTGCGAAAGCGGGAGAGTAGGTCGCCGCCAGTTTTT
>NZ_JBPCHW010000046.1:0-6565 GCF_051011795.1 Chryseobacterium sp. RLHN22 | reverse complement strand
TCATAATAGTCATTACTTCACTTTGAGACATGGCAGATTTTCGGTATCGGATCTTAATTTTTGGATCTTTCAGAGCATAATCTTTGAGAACGTTATCAAATTCTTTAAAAAATTCATCAACAATGTACTAAATAGTTGTAATTTTATCATCAGAAATCATAGCAGAAATTTTAGTTAAATATTTAAATTTCAATACCTTAAATATATTAATTTTTCTGCTTTTTTGTATCATAAATTTATTTATTATTATCCCGAACTCACGTTAATTATGATTTAACTGAAACTTAAAAAATCTTACAAACTAAAACCTTAATGGTTAATGTTTTAGTGTTAATATTATTTACAGTTTAGAAAATTGACAAGCGCAGCGAATTGACCATTCACAATTCACTTTCTCACATCTTCTCCGTTTCCAGAATTTTTAAAACTAATTTTTCCTCATGAGTTAATCCTGCTTTTCCATCATTTTCTTCGATGATTTCTAATTCGTCGAGATATTTTTTAATTGTATTATTTTCGTAAAGATTGATAACCAAAGGATGAACGTAATATTTCCGGCAAACTGTACTCGTATTTCCGAGATGTTCAGCAACAATATCCAAAGCGGCTTTTACCTTCTTTTTATATTGGGAATTATTTTCTGCATAACCAATTTCTTTAAATGCAATTAAAGCATTAACTGTTCCCGACCACGTTCTGAAATCTTTTGCTGTAAAATCTTCACCACTTAATTCTTTAATGTAATCATTCACCATTCCGGAATCTACAGAGTGTCTGTTTCCTTCATCATCGATGTACTGAAATAGCTCTTTCCCAGGAATTTCTTTACATTTCATGATTAATCTTGCCAACCTTTTGCTTTTCAGATTAACATTATGCATTACTCCTTTTTTTCCTTTGAACGAGAAATTGATTTTCTGCCCTTCAACTTTTACATGCTTTCCTTTCAGTGTTGTCAATCCGAATGAGCCGTACAGTTTTTCGTAAATATTATTTCCGATACGGATATTCGTTCGTTGCATTAAACTGACGATTAATGCTAAAATTTTTCTTTTTTCAAAATTTCTTAAAGCTAAATCTTTTTCCAGTTGGAGACGGATTTCAGGTAAGGCATAACCAAACTGAAGCATTCTGTAAAATTTGGTATGATTTCTCAATGCGCTCCATAATGGATGATAGCGATATTGCTTTCGGTTTTTTACGTCGAAACCAGTTGCCTGAAGATGACCGTTATCTAAAGCACAAATCCAGACATTTTCCCAAGCGGGAGGAATGACCAGGCTGTTTATTCTTTTAATTTCTTCTTTATCCTTAATTTTTTCACCCTCTTTGAAATATTGAAATTTTTTTCCTCTTTTTCGACGAATAATTCCGGAAGCTTCCGTATCAGAAGTGTAAATAAGATTCACTGCCTTTGCGGAAGCTACCGGATCTTTCATAATTTTGACAATCTTCGATGGCTTAAGATGAGAAATAATATCTAAATCTGATTGTTCCATAAAAGTTGGTTAAGAGTTTTTACCCCGAGAAAATAGCCATAATAAAATGCCTACTACGCCGACAACCAAGATGATTCCCCACCACATTCCGGCCTTAAAGATTGTTTCTACCGCTTCACAACTTGTCAAAAGCATCAGACTAAGAATAGTCATGCTGTATAAAGTTAACTTTTTCATAATTTATTTATTTTAGGTTTAATATTTTAAATGTTGGATACTAATCAAATTTGATATTTGATATTTGATATTTTAAATAAAACTTCGGTAAATGCCACGAAATTTCAAATCTCAAACTTCAAATTTCAAATCCTATTACGGTCTGCCCTCCATTTTTTGATAGACTTCTTGATTTCATCACCTGAAATATTTTCATGTAATGCTTTATATAAAAGCTCTTTAAACTCATCATCGTATGCAAAACGTAATGCTGCAATCTGACTAAAACTCAGCTTTCCCTCCACTTCATCCGATCTTTTATTGAATAACTCGAAATACCTCTGCTTAAATTCGAGTCTTACCACACGGTTTTGAAGTCCAAGAGCATAATGTTGGCGAACCATAATGGCGAGATAGAGAATCAGAAAAACCAAAACAGAAAAAAGAATCCATAAAAGTTCATGTTCAGAATCTTTCAATACTTTATAAATCCCAAATATTTCTAAAAAGAATAATAAGGGAAGAAAAATAAAGTGATGTGGCGGATAATATTTCCGGTGATTCTTGTAATTCTGTGTTTCCATAGAGGTATAGTAGCAAGAACCTTTCCAAATTTTTTTGATTTCTTAGTTTGTGGTATGCGAAAGTGTTGGAAGATGGGTGTTTGATGCTGGAAGTTATTTAAGTTTGCTAATTCATGATCCATTTTTTACAAGAAATTTTTCAACCAAAAACGCAAATTATGAAAATCATGCCCAAACAATCTTCCCACATTCAGCTTCCAGCGCCCAACCTCATTAACTAAAAACTTTGTACATATTTTAACTTTCCGATTGATCTTTAAGCCTCAAAAATGCGTAACTTCACGTCTTTAAAATTATTAAAATAATGACTTCAAAGGAAAAAGTAGCTGCGCTTCGTGAAGAAATGCAGAAAAACAATGTTGATGCATTTATAGTATATTCAGCTGACCCTCACATGAGTGAATATTTACCTAAAGAATGGCAGGAAAGAGCCTGGCTTTCAGGTTTTTTAGGTTCTGCAGGTTTTGTGGTAATTACAAAAGATAAAGCGGGACTTTGGACAGACGGAAGATATTTCACTCAGGCTCCGATTGAATTGTCAGGTTCAGGAATTGACCTTTTCAAAGACGGAATGGAAGGAACTCCCAACTATATTGACTGGATTATTTCTGAAATTCCTGCAAACGGAAAGGTTGCGGTAAATGCTTTGGCAACATCCCATTCAAACTGGGAACTTTTGTATCAAAAACTGAATGCAAAAAATTTAATTTTAGCCGATATTCCTTTATTAAAAGAAGTCTGGAAAGAAAGAGGTACCCCTCCAAAAAATCCTATTTATACCCATCCCATCGAAAGAGCAGGAAAATCTGTAACCGATAAAATCTCGGCCATCCGTCAGAAAATGGAAGAGCAGGAAGTTACCGTTCATGTAATTTCAAGTCTTGATGATGTTGCATGGACGTTGAATCTGAGAGGAAGCGATGTTGAAAGCAATCCTGTATTTTTAGGTTATATTTTAGTCACTAAAAATGATGCAATTCTCTTCACCGACCTTGAGAAAATGGAAGTTGAAGCGAGAAAACAAATGGATGAAGCCTGGGTAAAAATGATGCCTTACGAAGAATTCTATAATCACCTTAGAACCATTAAAAACGAGAAAATTTTAATTTCACCAAACAGCAATCAGGCAATTTTTGAAGCTTTAAAAATTGATAATACGTTTGTAAAAGCTGCTGTTCCGGGAAATCTGATGAAAGCTCAGAAAAATGAAACTGAACTCGAAGGCTTCAGAAAAGTAATGGTAAGAGACGGAGTTGCGATGGTAAAATTCCTTTACTGGCTTACTCACAATGCAGGAAAAGAAGCCATGAATGAATATTCCATCGGACAAAAACTGAGAGAATTCCGTGCTGCAGGAGAAAATTTCGTTGGCGAAAGTTTCGGAAGCATTGTTGGCTTTAAAGAAAACGGTGCGATGATGCATTATTCTGCAAAAAGTGAAGGAAGCAAAGATGTAACGAATGACGCAAGTATCTTGGTAGATTCGGGAGGTCAATATCTTGAAGGGACAACCGATATTACAAGAACTTTGGCTTTAGGAGCGGTTTCTGAAGAATTTAAGATCAACTCTACTTTAGTTTTACAGGGAATGATTCGTTTATCGATGGTAAAATTTCCAAAAGGAACGAGAGGCGTTCAGCTTGATGCGATTGCAAGACTTCCGTTGTGGATGCACGGAAAAGATTACAATCACGGAACAGGACATGGGGTGGGAAGTTTTATGAATGTACACGAAGGTCCGCAAAATATTAGAAAAGATATGAATCCGCAGGAACTTTTGGTGGGAATGGTTGTATCGAATGAACCGGGTTTTTATTTGGAAGGCGATTACGGAATCCGTCATGAAAACCTGATCGCTGTAAAAGAATCTAAAACCACTATTCACGGGACTTTTTATGAGTTTGAGACTTTGACATTCTGCCCATTCTTTAAAAACGATATTGTAAAAGATATTCTTTCAGAAGAAGAAGTTAACTGGCTGAATTCTTATCATAAAACTTGTGAGGAAAAACTTGCTCCGTATTTGGAAGGAAAAGTTAAAGAGTGGTTTTTGGAATTAGTAAGACCGATTTAATGGTAAATGGTCAATTGTGAATCGTTAATTGTCAATTTTTTTATACCATTAAGATTGAATTAAAAAATTTAGATTATTAAGATTGCTTCGCTATTGATAATTTAAAATAATAAAAATGTCCTGCAATTGGTTTTGTAGGACATTTTTATTCTGCAACCGTATTTTTACGGTTTAATTTTCAGTGAAAAACCTGAAGAATATTTTGCAATGCTACTTTATCTTTGTATCAACCGACCACTTTACATATAGAAAGTTCATTTCTTTGAAAATCATCTCAGATTATGGGATGATTTTTATTTTCAGGAAGAGGCGGGATTTTGATTTCTTTTTATTCGTCTGAAGATTAGCAACATCAAAATCCAGTAAAATAAAAGCAAAATTGGATACGTTACAACATATAAAAATACGTAGCCATGTTTCGTAAAACGCTTTCCTAAACTAAAATTAATTAAGTCAAAAGAAAGAAGATAGATAACATAAAAAAGTATCGGAACCAATACAATTCCTAAAACCAAAATGTACATTTTAGTATTTCTTTTCATTAATTTAAAATGAATAAAAGACATTGCGATAAGTGAAAGTATTGCAATCCCGAAAGGATTTAAAAACAACAATATTTTTGAAATAAAAGAAGGTTTTTCAGAAACTTCAATCGTCATATTTTCTTGATTTTGAGGATCAATTTTCCATTTCAAAATGTTTTTTTCTTTTTTCTCATCACCAAGATTTGAATCTTTGAATTCTACTCCATTATCCAAAATTAAATTAATATCAATCGGTCCGAAAGATTTCCAAAATTTTGATGGATAAAGAGAATACTTTAGTTTATAATCTTTTATAAAACCATAGGTATTGTATTCTAAGTTTGCTTCGTATTTTACTTCAATGATATTTTCTCCCTCCATTAAATCAGCAGAAAAATAAAGCAAACTATTTGGATCAACCGAAACTTTATCAGAATGACTGTATTGCACAAAGAATCCCGTTTCGTTTTGTTGGATGAATGGATATTTCTTTTTTTCAATATCAATAAGTTCAATCTTTTTAGAAACACCATTTACTTTAACTTCCGTGTTATCATAAAGATTAATGGCAATAAATAATAAAGGAAGCGTCTGTTTTTGTGGCGAATAAACACGGTATTTTATAGTGTAATCAGCAAAATAAATTTCATCGACAGGTTCTTTAACTAAACGAATATCAATCACTTCACTTTTTACAGAAGCATTTCCTACACCGTACAAAGTCGAATGTTGAGAACCATCCATCCATGGTTTTGCCATATTTCCGAATAATAACAGAGGAAAAAGAAGCAGGAAAAATAATTTCTTCATCGTTTAAATGTTTTACTTTTTTATTAATTCAATATACTTATCTCCACACTCAAATACCACGTAATAATTCATTGAATTTCCGTAATTCTGAATGATAATTTCGTCTTTATACAAAGTTCCTGAAACCTCTTTAGGTATTGGTAAATCTTTTTCGATGGGCTCGCCTTCATTATCCAGTTCGCCCAAATATTCGCTCCATTCAATATTTTTAAAGATAATATAGTAACCATCCTTTGCCTCATTCAATTCAATTTCTGCATCATCTGAAAACTCCTGTGTATCTGTTTTTAATTTATACTTCAGCTGATTTTTTTGATAATATAAAGTCAGATTCATTTTACATGAATTTCCTTTTTTTAATTGGTAGTGACCTTCGATTTCAAATATTTTTTTTTCTTTTTCAGAATTATCTTTTAAAGAATTAATATTTTCAGATGTGATTGTAATTGTTGAATCTGCTTTTTTTATGGTATCTAAATTTTCCTGAGTATATTCTAACTCTTCTCTTTTTGGCATTCTTCCTCTATCAAAACCTGTTATAAAAATGATTGCTAAAACAATTATACACAGCAATAAAACCGAAACTACAATAAGAATTTTCTTTGCAATCGTAAGTTTTGGAATTTTTAAAATAAAGAATATCAGAATGATGATAACAACTATAACTAATGCTACGACACCCATTTTCTAAGCTTTGTTTAATGAAATTTGGTCTAAAACTAAATGAAAATACAATTTGAATTACAAATTGCATTTGTCTTATCTAAATCTACAAAAAAAATGATAATTTTTCAACATTCGGAGAAATTTTAAATTACCCACTGACTTTTAGCCCTGATTGAACGGCGTGTTTGAGCTCTTTTCATGTGCCTCGGGGGGGGGGGGGGGGGGGGGGGGGGAAAAGAAAAAAAAAAAAGG
>NZ_JBPCHW010000045.1:0-8157 GCF_051011795.1 Chryseobacterium sp. RLHN22 | reverse complement strand
TTGTATTGTATTGTATTGTATTGTATTGTATTTCATGTTTTGATAGGATTATCATCCTATCCTTTAGAAAGACGTCACTTCGTGACTGGTTCTGATTTAATCCCAAAGGTATTTTTCATCGTAATCCGTTTTGTATTTATCCAGGATATTAATGAATTCTGTTTTGAAATCTTCATTTTCATGATGTTCTCTTTGGTTTGTAATATAATTAATCGTTGCAAAAATATGTTTTTGGCTTACCGAAAAAGCGCCGTAACCATCCTGCCAGAAAAAATCTTGATATTTCCTTCCTTTTGTTTTTATCCATCTTGAAGAATGAGCTTTTATTTCCTGAACCACTTTCATCAACGCATATTTTGGTGACAAAGTCAAAAGAATATGAATGTGATTATCTGTTCCTCCAATCTTGATGGAAGGGCTACTAAGATTTTTGCATATTGTGGATATATAGGCAAAAAGTTCTTCTTCAATGCTTTCATCTATAAAATCATTTCGGTGTTTTGTACTGAAGATAATATGAACATAATTTTTAACTAACGATTGTGACATTTTCTTTGTGTTTTAATAATCTATGTTGATAGGATTATCATCCTATCCTTTAGTAAGCCGTCCCATCGGGACTACTATCGTATTCATTAATTCTTTTATTTTTTCTAAGTCTTTAATTCCAGCTTCCAATTCAAACTTTGAGTTAATATCAATTGCAAATGGTTGTTGGTTTACAGTTGATAGTTGATGGATGTTTTCCAGAGAAATTCCGCCGCTCAGAAAATAAGGTATTGGGATTTCAACTTCATTTAAAATATTCCAGTCGAAAGTTTTTCCGGTTCCGCCAAATGTTTGGCTGTCATTATCAAATAAGAAATAGTTGATGCTTAACAGGTTTTGGTTGATGGTTTTTTGTAATTCGTTCGAGGATTGGTTTCCTATTCTTATGACTTTGATTATTTCAATTTTTGGATTGAGTTTTTGTTTTAATTCTGAAATGAAATGCTCGGTTTCATCACCGTGAAGCTGAACGAAATTTAAGTTTGCCTTTTCTGAGATTTCAATAATATTTTCGAACCTCTCATTCACAAAAACACCTACTTTTCCATGATGTTGAATTTCTGAAATTTGCTCTAAACTCAAGTGATTTAAAACATATCTTGGAGATTTTTCGTAAAAAATAAAACCGAGAAAATCGATTTTCAATGCCACTAATTCACGAATTTGATGTAATTGAGTGAGCCCGCAAACTTTTATTTTTTTCATAAATCAATTAAATCCTTTATTTGTTGTAGTTTATCTTCAATATTACTATTAAGAATGCTTAATTTTTTATTGAAATTTTCATTAAATGTGAGTGAATATTGTTTCCAAATATTTGAGCTTAAAGAAATAATTTTATAAAAATCAATTATTATAAGCACTGTTTCTTCTATTTCAACATCAATAATAGAATTATAGAATTTTTCAAAACTGTTTTCATAATGACTTGCGGCTCTGTTTCTAATTTTACTTATATGAGGATAAGCATTGTTAAAATTTTCAATTGAAGTTAGAAGTGTATTAAAATCAGGTTTTAAACTCGGATATTTTGAATCAAAAATAGTTTCATAAAATGATTTTTTATTTCTAATTTTTATTTTACTAAAAATTTCATGAATAACTAAAAAAGAATTTCTAATAAAAAATAATTGTTCCCATCTATTTTGTGATTGAATAAGATTTTTGGTATTAATTGCTAAATCAAGTTGGGCAATTACTATAAATGTTTGAAATTTATAAAATGTAATAAATTCATTAATGTCTTTATTTAACTCTTTTTGCATATCTAAATTATGCTTAGCAAGAAACTTCTTGACTTCTGTATATCTGTCTTTTGTATTTTTATACTGATCAATGAGTACTGGAAATTCTTCTAATACCTTATCACAATTCAAAATCAATTTTTCATATTTCATTATCTTATTTTTTTTATAAACTCTTCAAATATATTTCCAGGATTTTCATGTTTCATAAAATATTCGCCCATTAGAAATCCATCAAATCCCTTTTCTTTTAAATACTTGAAATCATCCATATGATAAATTCCGCTTTCAGCAACCGACAAAATATTTTCTGGAAGCTGGTTTTTCAGATTAACAGAATGCTGCAAATCAACCTTGAAATCTTTTAAATTCCGGTTATTAATTCCCACCAAGTCAATTTCTGAATTAAAATGTTTCAGCTCTTCCTCAGTGTGAATTTCCAACAAAACTTCCAGGCCCAACTCATGGGAAAGCTGGGTGAATTCCTGAACCTGCTGAGGTGAAAGACACGCCGCGATTAACAAAACTACATCAGCTCCCATACCTTTTGCTTCATAAAACTGATATTCATCAATCATAAAATCTTTTCGCAGAATCGGAATATTGATGTGATTTCTCACATTTAAAATATCTTCGAAACTTCCTCCGAAGAAATCTTTATCCGTTAAAATAGAAATTCCGCTCGCTCCGAATTGTTCATAAGCTGAAACAATTTCTAAAGGAAAAATTGTATCATTAATGATTCCTTTTGATGGAGACTGTCTTTTAAATTCAGCAATAATTCCGGATTTTGATGTTAAACTTTCTTTAAGTGAACAAGTTTTTCTCGCGAAAAATTCTGAATCTTTCAACTGTTGTACAGAAACTATTGTTTTTGAATCTGAAATTTCCTGTTTTTTTCTTGCTATGATTTTATTGAGAATGTTCATTCTTTTAAGGTTTTATAATTTTAAGGCAAGCCATTTTTTGTTTCCTGTTCGTTCTACCGTTTCTTTTAATGTACTCTGTATTGTATGACCGTAAAAATCTTTAACATCAGTGCTTGCTCCATTTTTTAACAGTAAAACCGCAATGTCGTAAAGATTATATTGAATAGCTTTTAAAAGAGGAGTTTGTTTATCGTCGTTGGTTTGGTTCACATCAGCCCCTTTTTGTATTAATAAATCTACTGCGTTAAGATTTTTTTCGTTCCAGACCGCCACAAGCAGTGCTGTTTCCCCATTGTCTCTCTGTATATTTACGTCTGCACCATTTTCAACAAGATATTTTGTGATTTCGAAATTCGTTTGCCACAAAGCCTCCGTTAGCGGAGAAACACCTCCGAAGCCTTCGCTCTTTTGGTTGATATTGGCACCGTTTTCTACGAGATATCTTACTTTTTCGATGCAATTTGAGGAAACTGCTTCTATTAATGGTGTTCTTCCGTACTTTTCAGTATTTATTTTCGCATCTTTTTTTATTAGGAAATCCATAAGTTCCGTTGAACACGATTCGTTTCCTGATGCACTGGAAAGTGGAGTGGTACCGTTTTTCGAAACCGAATTGATATTTCCGCCTTTGCTCACAATCTTCTTTGCAATGTCAGCAAATCCTTTTTTGCAAGCCCACATCAGAGCATTTTCTCCGTCCTTCGGATTGGTATAGCTTACATCAGCACCTTTATCTATTATTTTTGAAATAACTTCCTGGAAAATAGTTTCGCTGAATAATGCATCCAAAAGCGTGTTTCTTCCTGTTTCTTTACTGAAGCTATTCACGTTTATATTTAGATCTAACAATTTTTTAGCGATGTCGTTCCATTCATAAGCTAAAGCCCATTGCAAGGCAGAAGTTCCATCTGAATCTTTACTGTCAATTTTAGCATTTGCGTTGTTGTTCAATAGAAACTTTGCCATTTCCTCATTTCTGTTAGCACAAGCTAAGAAAAATGCAGTATGTCCTGCTTTATTTTGAAGATTAATACTCGCATTGTTGTCGAGCAGCAATTCGGCAATTTTTATTTGATTGTAAAAAGTTGCTAGCATTAGCATTGTCCATTCTTTATTAGAAGCATCCGTTGCATTCTCTTGTCTTCCTCCTCTAAAAAATCCATCAAATCTGTAATCTACATCGGTTCCTTTGCTGAGTAAATCTTGAACACCTTTAACATTTCCATTTCTAATGATTTCTATTATTTTTTGGCTTTCCGCTTTAGAAAGTTCCACCATTTTTTCCTGAGTTTTCACAACCGGAATTGTTTTTTTCTCAAGGGGTTTATCTTTACAAGCTTGTAATGAAAAAGAAAAGACTAAAAATATGAGCAGTTTATTCATTTGTATCTTATTTTTAATGATTAACTAATTGCTTCAAACAATGTAACGCTTTTCGACTTTCCAGACTATCTTTTGCCAGATTCAGGCAATCATCGTAAGTTCCAAATTTATTGGTATGATATAATGCAACGGCTGCATTTGCCAAAACCACTGCATTTTGTGATTCTGTTCCTTTTCCTTCTAAAATATTTTTGAAAATTTCTGCTGTTTCATCAGGATTTTTTCCAGCCTGAATATTTTCAGGATGAACAGTTTGAAAACCTAAATCTTCCGCCGAATAAATATTTTCCCCATTTTTTGTAATAATTTTGCTGTCATGGGTAAGACTGATTTCGTCATAACCATCCATTCCATGAACTAAAACAAAGTCCCGGATTTCTTTCTGAAGCAAATACTGATAAATTCTCGCAATTTCAAGATTATAAACTCCAATCACCGAAAGTTGAGGTTTTGCGGGATTCACCAACGGACCCAAAAGGTTGAAAAAAGTTCTTAAACCTAAAGATTTTCTTAATGTAACAACCGATTGTAAGGCCGGATGAAAATAGGGAGCGTGAAGGAAACAGATGTTCGCTTTTTCCAAATCCTGATTCAATTCTTCGGAAGTTTTTTTGAACTGATAGCCCAAAGCTTCCATCACATTGGATGAACCTGTGATTGTTGAAGCCCCGTAATTGCCATGTTTCGCCACTTTTTGTCCGGTTCCTGCAACGACAAAACTTGCCAAAGTGGAAATATTAATGGTATTTTTTCCGTCACCTCCTGTTCCGACAATATCAATTGTATCGTTGGTACTCAAATTTACCGGAACCGCCATTTGCAGTAACGCTTCTCTGAAACCTTTCAGTTCTTCCAGCGTAATATTCCGCATCAGAAAAATGCTTATAAAAGCAGTGACTTCCGTTGCGTTGAATTTATTCTGAGCAATCTCAATCATTATTGCCTTCGCCTCAGATTTGGATAAGGTGTGATAATTGAACAGGTATTGTAGGATTTCTTTCATAGTGTAAATCGTTGTTGGTTTTTAGTAATTAGTTGATGGTTTTTAATAGTTATTTATTTCTATCAACCATCAACCAAAATCTATCAACCCAATAAAAAATTCTTAATAATCGTTTCCCCATCAGGTGTCAGAATACTTTCCGGATGATATTGAACACCATGAACATCGTACGTTTTGTGTTTCAAACTCATAATCATTCCTTTGCTGTCTGTACTTGTAATTTCAAGTTCATCAGGAAAACTTTCTGGGTTGACTGCCCAACTGTGATATCTTCCGACTTCCAGAGTTTGTGGTAAATCTTTGAACAGTTTATGTTCACTGGTTTGTATAGCTTCCGAAGCAACACCGTGATAGATTTCGCTGAGATTGATGAGGTTTCCGCCAAAAGCTTCTGCAATGGCCTGTTGACCCAAACAAACACCAAGAATACTTTTTGTAGGAGCATATTTTTTAATGAGATCCAATAAAATTCCCGCTTCTTCAGGAATTCCGGGACCGGGTGAAAGAATGATTTTGTCATATTTCTCAATTTCTTCTAATGAAATTTGGTCATTTCTGATAACGTCGACTTTTTCATTCAGAATTCTTTCGATAATCTGAACGAGATTGTAGGTAAAGCTGTCGTAATTATCAAAAACGAGAACCTTGGTTGTTGGTTGTTGGTTATTGGTTGTTGGGTTTGAAATATCTGTCATTATTTTGTTTTGTAATAATTAATAAATCCGTTTAATAACTTTTTGCAAACTGTAATCTGATTTTGTTGCTAGTTTTTATCATTTATGTATTCTAAATCTGATGATAAATAAAACTGTGTTTCAAATTCAAAAAAGAGACCTCTGGCAATAAAAAGAAAATGTATTGTTTCTTTGAAGTATTTCTTCCACAACCTTCTGCAATATTTGAAGGAACGGAAACCGTACATCTTCTCATTTGATTTGTCAATCCAAAAATTTCTTCTTTTGGGTAACTTTTTGTTGAATCTTAAACAAGTTTCGTTAGTTTTCTCGATTCAATCCAAACATCTAAATTTTTTTGTTCCATATTTATGCTTTTAAAATCTATCAACTAACAACAATCAACCAAGAACTAAATTTTCTGCCTTTTCCACCGCTTTTTTCAAAGCATTGAGCTTGTTGTTTACTTCTTGTAACTCGCTTTCAGGCTTTGATTTTGCCACTAATCCCGCTCCGGCTTGATAATACAGCGTATTGTTTTTGCTTAAAAAAGTACGGATCATAATGGCCTGATTGCAATCGCCATTCAAACCAATCATACCTATGCAACCACCGTAATAACCGCGAGAATCTTTTTCATATTCATTGATTAGCTGTAAAGCCTTATGTTTTGGAGCGCCACTCAGAGTTCCCTGCGGAAAGGTGGTGGCAACCATTTCAAAAGGATTGGTGTTTTCCTCCAATTCTGCCGTAACCTCGCTCACCATGTGAATAACATGAGAAAAAAGCTGGATTTCTTTGAGTTTCGCAACCGTTACATTTTTTCCTAATTTTCCCAGATCATTTCTTGCCAAATCGACCAACATCGTGTGTTCTGCATTTTCTTTCGGGTCGTTTTTTAGAGATTCGATAGATTGTAGATCGGTTTCAAAATCGCCGGTTCTCTTGAAAGTTCCTGCAATTGGATGAATGATGGCCTTGTTATCTTTTATAATCAGTTGACTTTCCGGACTTGAGCCGAATAATTTGTAATTTCCATAATCAAAATAAAAAAGATATGGCGACGGATTGATATTTCTTAAAGCACGATACACATTGAACTCATCGCCTTGAAATTTCTGCTCGAATCTTCTGCTTAAAACCAACTGAAAAACATCGCCCCGCATACAGTGTTTCTGGGCTACTTCAACCAATTGTAAATAGTCTTCATCGGTTATATTTGAAGTTTCTTCTGCTGTTTTTTCAAAAGGATAAACGACTGCATTTTTGTTTTTAATAAAATCTTCCAGGGTTCTAAATTCAGATTTTACCCCGTCAATTTGATTTTCAATAAGATGCATTTCATCATTAAAATGATTGATTGTAATCACATATTGATACAGTCTGTAACGCAAAATAGGAATTTCAACTTCTTTGCTTTGAGGCTTAAATATTACATTTTCAAAAAACTGAACGGCTTCAAAACTTGTATATCCAAAAAGTGACTGGGCTGTTTCTTCAATTTTATCGTGTGTTTTTTCGCATTCGAAAGTTTTAGAAAAATTGTTTAATAATTCAGAAATATTTTCATTTTTCAATGATTTCTTTTCAGGAGCCTGATGGGGAAGTTTAATTTCGTATTCGTTTAAATTTTTAATCTCAATTCCGGCAATGGCATTCACGGCAATAAATGAAAAATTATTGTCGATATTTTTAGAATCCGAGCTTTCCAGAAGAATGGTATCACGGAATTTGTCTCTGATTTGCAGGTAAATATTCATCGGGGTTTGAAGATCGCCCAATGTTTTTTTAGATTTTGTTTTAATTTTTATAATGGAATTCGACATTTTTTAATTTTTGAGATTTAGACATAAAAAAAGACTTCAACGCAATCGTCAAAGTCTCTGTATATTTTTCTATAAATTCCGGCTGTAATTCAACAACAAGACCATAGCTTCAGACCCGACGAAGAGTTTGAAAGCCACCACCAATTTTTGTTGTTTGAAATAATCATAGGACAAATGTAGAAAATTTTTTAATACTGAAAACAAAAATTTCAAAAAAGCTAAAATTTATTTACTCTATTTTGAACGTTAAACCTTTCTACGCTAATATTTAACCACAAAAGAAACAAAAGATATTAGAATTTTATTTTAGAAACCTGTTTAAACTTTTATTTTTCTTAGAAACAAGATAGAGAAAGCTAAATAATGTAGATTTATCCAAGTGATATTCAATTTTTCAAACCTTATTAACAGCGCTTTGAAATTATCCAACCAAGCATTGGCTTTCTCTATCTTGAATCTTCTTTTATATAACTCATTATCAAAGTACTTTTCATTTTTTGTATCCCCGTTACGAGGATTTTCTTTGATATTTCCGATAATTTCTTTTTT
>NZ_JBPCHW010000044.1:0-8595 GCF_051011795.1 Chryseobacterium sp. RLHN22 | reverse complement strand
CAGGTTTTTTACCCAAACCTGAATTCACGGTTCCCATTGCACAGCCACAGATTGCGACAGTGATATCGAATGCAGATCCTGAAGGACAGGGCAGGGTTCAGGTAAGATTTGACTGGCAGACGAATGATACGACGCATTTCATCAGAATGATGAGTCCTGATGCAGGAGGTACAGATCAGATTACACAAAACCGAGGTTATGTAGCGATTCCAGAAGTTGGTGATCAGGTGATGGTGAATTTTGTGCACAATCATCCGGATCGGCCGTTTGTAATGGGTGGAATGTTTCATGGGGGAATTGGCTTAGGGGGTGGAATAGATAACCGGGTGAAATCCATTCAGACTAGAAGCGGTCAACGAGTAGTTTTCACTGAAGATGAAAGCATCATTATTACCGATAAATCTGGTAACGAAATTCATTTGGATACAACGGGAAGCAACATTACCATTACTGCGCCGGAAACGATGACGCTGAACTGTAAGAATATGAATATTAATGTAGGAGAGAATATGACGACTTCTGTGGGAATGAATAAATCAGATACAATAGGCTTGAATAACACTCAAAGTGTGGGTGCTATGAAAATGACATCTGTATTGGGTGATACCAGTATGTTTATTACAGGAAAATTGACGGAGATGATTGAGGGGGATGTTACAAGTGAAGTTAAGCAAGGCAAAACAATTATTAATTCTGATCAGGGAATTGAAACAAGTTCTAATGGTTCTATTAGCAAACATGCTCAGAAGGAAGTTCAGAATAATAGTGGGGAACGGAGCAAAAATTTCTAACTATTTTTATCATGAGCAGAACAAGAATTGTTAAGGGTAAAATAACAGAGGTTGTCGAAAAAGATTATAATATCTTTTCTGAAAGCAATATTATTGACAATGCAACTGAATTGGTTACTGAGAAAGGTGAAACCAGTGGGATAAGTTATCAAAATCCTTCCAAACCTTCAGCAGGAGAAATAAGAGCGAAATGTATTGTGCAGTTTAGACCACATGATAAATGGAGTGGTGAATTTGGTTTTGATTGGATTAGAATGGGTGATAATGATACAGGAAGAAGAGGTGATAAATACTGGTATAGGGATATTATTGGGAAATATAGAAATAATAAAAATCAGCTTTTTCAAGTTTATGATGGTGGAATTTTTAGAAAAGAAAATACTCAATACGACAATCTGTTAAAAGAATTTAATCTATTTAATATTACTTGGAAAAATGATCTATACGTTGTGCCTGTTTTGTCGATTATGCCAAATAAAAAAGCAAAGTTTACAATAAAGCTTGAAATTAAAGAAGAGCCTAAGGAGATAATTTATAAAATTAATTCAAAATACTATAAACTAAATAAATATAGTATATCTCATATAGCAGTTGGTAAAAAAACTTTATATAATGACTTAGAGATAACATCCTTAACAGATCATAGCTCTTATGAATATTTAGACGTAATTGCAATTTCTAAAAATGACACTGAAGAGGTAGTTGGAAGAATTAAAATTAATCCCAATAGCATCCGTTATCGTAAAAAAGTAAATATTGCTCTTATAAAAGTTAAAAAGGGAGGTTCTAGTGAATTTATGAATTTTGACATCAATTCCCGGAAAAAAGAATTAACAAAATATCTTAATCAGGCTTTAATCGAGCCGATCTTTGAAACATGGGATATAAAGCTAAACTCAATGAGTACGACAGAGAAAAATAGTTTTTATCGTGACTATTATTCCAAGGGAGCAGACAGTAATGAAGTGATGCAGAATTTAAATAATATTATGCATAGAACTAATGCGAAATTCATAAATTATTATAAAATCTATTTTTTGGAAGAATCACTTGGTGGGTTGTATGGGAGATGTTATGATATAGGAGCTCCCGAAAAATCTGTAATCGTATTGACGTTAGGATTTAATGATAGTACCGTTGCGCACGAGTCTTTACATGCAATGAGCTTATTTCATACGTTTGATAATGACAGCAAATACACATTTTTAAATTTTGAGACCGATAACATAATGGATTATTCAGATATTGAAAATAGAAAATTTCCCGTTATATCTACTTTTTCTTGGCAGTGGAAGAGACTGTTTAATTTTTTAAAATAAATAAAAATTACATGAAAAATTTTTTGGTATTAATTTTATGTTTCTTGCAACTAAGTTGTAATGGGCAAAATGATAAGAATAATAAATCAAAAACTGTTGAAAAAAAAATGGAAAATCCTAGGAAGCTTAATATAAGTGAATTCAAAAAAAAAGCACGAATAACGGGAAAACATTTTTCCATAGATAATTCATCAAATTTTAAAACAGAATATAATGAATACTATTTATTGGAGGAAAAAAATGGCTCTGTGCATAAATTTTGGGGTGAGGACGATGGTTTTTTTTATGAAGAAGTAAAAGAACAAGGTAAGGATTATATTGATGTTTATACTTATTTACCAAAAAATGGCAACTTAGTCAATCAAGAGACAAAATCATTATACGGATTTGTAATGCGTGAGAAAGAGTTCAACAATGATGGAGTTTTAATAAATGATATAGATTACAATAAAGACTATCAGTTTGGATTGGAGAAAGTGAAAGAGTATCTCATATCTAAACAAGTGAATGTAAATATTAATGCATTTATAGAGTTTCCTACAAATAATCTTGATATTCCTATACCTCAAATTAAAAGGAATACAATAAACAAAGTCTTCCAGCCGGAAAATTATCCTCCTACAACCAGTAAAATATGGCAGATTGAAGGAGTAGAAGCCAACTATAATGGCGTAAAAGGTATTTATTATATTGATTTAGATGGAGATACAGGAAAGGAACTTTTAGTTAAAAAATTTAGAGGAAAAAAATCAGGAAAAAGAGGAATTGGTACTTATGCTGATTATGAAATAATTCTAAAAGCAAAGTAAATTTTCTAATGAAGATATATTTATAATATTTCTTTCAAGGTAAACGCTATTTCAGGCTAACGGTAAAACAATTGTACATAATGAAGGGGCATACAAACATCAAATAACGGCAAGATAGTAAAACACGCTCTTAGACAAGCTTTGATTGATCCAAGAATAAAAACTGAAAATTTGGATTGTACGGGTGCTGATTTTAATATATATAAGCACCCAGATCCAGCAGATTCAACAAAACCGGTTATTAAAGAATATTACTACTATGATTATTCCAATAGGAGAGATAACATCTACAAACCAAGAGTTTGGAAAGATTTGTATCAATATCTTAATGAAAAATTTCACAGATTACATTCACAATATAGAAAATACATCAAAGTCTATTATTTTGGTTCTAATGGAGGATACATAAAAGTAGATGGAACTTGGAAAGCTGTTAACGGTTATTTCCAATCTAATCAAAAGACTACAATTTTATTTGATGGGTATGATACTGCTGCTACAACTCCACACGAAGTGCTACACTCTCTGGGGGTAGACCATACGTTTGAAAACAAAAATATTATACCTAGCGGAATGACAATAACTAATGCTCCTAATGGAAAATATAGTTTTAAGCAAGGGATTACCGATAACTAGATTATGCAAGAGGTAGAAAGTCTTTAATGGAATGGCAATGGGATATTATAAGAGCCACAGCGCAACCAGAACCTTAGAATTTTTATTATGAAAAGATTATCATTAATTACTATATTGTTCCTTTCGGTTATGAGTTGTAAAGGACAAGAGCATAAAAATACTACACAAAAAAAAGACACATTAATCCCACCAAAAAAATCTCTGTATTATATACCAAATGTAAATCCTGATTTTGAAACTTTTGATTTTGAAAAATCAAGAGAAGAAACTTTAAAAATCCCGTCAAAAGCAGCTGCGCTGAAGAATTCTGAAGCAAAGGAAAGGGGATATAGCTATGAAGGGAAATTAGATGAGAATAGATCTATACATAGAAGTTTTTTTGAGATAATAGATAAAAACAAAAAATTTGTAATAAAACCTGGAGAATATCATCCTTTGGAAATTATCTATTACAAAAATTCTCCTTTCATAATACAGAAAATCTTTTATCCCAATGGTAATATCAAAGAAAAAGGGTTACGCATTGTAAAGGGTAATATGTATAAAGGAATTTGGTATTATTTTGATGAAAAGGGTAAATTAATAAAAACTATAGATAACGATAAGTTATTTAGTTTTTCTTGGGAACAGATAGAAAAATTTATGGAAGAAAATAAAATACCGATGCCTATAGGAAGTTTCGATGTGCCAGGTAAACATCACTTGGGAGGATTTCTACATTACTCTATCCTCAATCTTCCGAAAAAGAAGCCCCACAAAGCGCTTTAAAATCTTGGGGTATTACATGGGGAGGTGAAGAACGGAACCAGTATTATAGTATAATATTAGATGGTGATACCGGAAAAATACTAAAAAGAACAAAATATTGGGTGTCTGAAGAAGGCGAGGAAGTTCCAGACCCCATTATAGAAGATTTTTCAAAATAAGATTGCCGTCGTTTTTTAGATAAAAACATTATCTTTCTATTTGTTAAATTTCTTTAAAAAATCGAATAAAAGGTCATTGAAAAAATCTTTGAATTTGGCAGTTAAGCGATATTCAATTTTGTGCACAATCATCGGCCAAAATTCTGTAATAGTAAGTGTTTCAATATAAAACGGCTTTGGGAGGTTTTGCGGACAACAGAGTAAAATCGATTATGACGAGAAACGGACATAAAATAGTTTTTACGGAAGATGAAAGCGTCATTATTACCGATAAATCTGGTAACGAAATTCATTTGGATACAACGGGAAGCAACATTACCATTACTGCGCCGGAAACGATGACGCTGAACTGTAAGAATATGAATATTAATGTAGGAGAGAATATGACGATAACATTAGATATTGAGGTGGAGGAATTAGAAGCCTTGACTTCTGATGCTACAGAAGTACTATTTGAAAGTAGTAACTCAGACTTAACGATAACACCTGATTCACTTTTATTAAGTTCGTTAATTTCGGGTGGAAAAATACTAGTCTTTGGGGGGAAGTGACTCGAGAGATTATTATTTGGCAACCAATCAAGTAAAAGTAAAATGCAATAAGGCTTTTATGAAAAATGAACAGATTAAAGTTTTTGCAAAGCTTAAAGACCCTACATCAGGAATAGAAGATAAAAAGGAAGTTGGTAAAATGATGGTAATGAAAAATAGCGATCAATCAAAATATACAATTAATGTGTATGTGATTAAAGCTTTTTTAAGCGATAATCCTACATTTGGAGAAACTGTAATTGATTCAGAATTTTCAAAAATCGGGGGATGATTAGCAGGATTGGAGAAATATTTAAACGAAAACAGCTTTCATCAAGGATTAATTCAAGTAAAGCTAATTGATAAAGATGGTGCAGGAAACGTCTTAAAAATGCCATTGAGTACTAATACATTTGAAACAGCTAATCTCGGAAGAAGCCCAAATCCATCTGTAGTTCTAGATAGTAAATATTCAGGTATAAAGGATATAATTAGTAATAGAAGTACATTTGAAGTACACTCTGGAAAAAGTGTTGATTTATTTAACATTCAGTTTGGTTTGCTTTACGGAAATATTGCTAAACAAAAATGCATACTCTTATATTTATGTCCTTTGAAAACTCCTACAGCTGGAGGATCTAGTTATAATAATCCACTTAACAATAAGCATTGTATTATTTTTAAAAGTAATTTGGATCATTTACCATCTTATGCTCATGAAATGGCTCACACTTTAGGATTAGAGCATACTTTTAAGGAGGGGCAGGCTGTGCAACAAAAAATTACTGAAGCCCAAAGCAAACTTACAGAGCACCGTAGAAAACAAAATCTTGAACGAACGAAAAAAACTGAACATTTAAGAACTAATCAAGCGTACTATAATACTCACCCTACCGAAAAAGCAACAGCAATTAAAACATTAGATCAAAATATTCATTCATATAATGATATTATCAAGCATTATGAAGATGAGCTAAATATTTTAGGTAAAATCCGCATAAATTTGAGGATCGAAAAACTGAAAATATTATGGATTATGATTTAAATAATCAAAAAACTTTCTTTAAATGGCAGTGGAAGGTCATAGAAGAAGAAGCAAAAACATATTATCATTAATCTATTTTAAAATGAAAAATCTATTTTCTATAATGGTCGTTACAGTCTTATTTGTGAATTGTGAAGCACAAAAAAAAACGATACCACAAAAACCAAAGCTTGTAATTGTAAAACCACCACAAATAAAAAATAAGACAGCTTGTGGGAACGAAGAGGTTAATTTTAAAAGAAGTGATAGTTGGTATAATGAAAAATATATTAATAAAAACTCAAAATTTTATGATGTTAATTTTTCGAAGAAAATATCTTTTGTAAAAAAAGTATATTCTATTAATAATGATATTTTATATTATAAAAATAAAAAAGTTGATAGTCTTAGAATATTTTACCAGCAAAATGAAAATATAGAGTTGATTGTATACGTTATTAAAGGAAAACCAAGAGGATATACTATAAATACAAATTATAATCCTCGTCCCAGTATGTATTCTGTTTCGTATGATCAAAAGGATAATATATCTTATAATTTTATTGAAAAAATATTTTTCTACCTAAAGGCAACGGTATTTTAAAGAACTATTATTATAGTGAGTGGGATGGGAAAAGTCAAAAATATAGTAATGAGGTTTTAAAAGAAGAAGGCGAAGTAAAAAACAATTTTAAATTCGGAGAATGGAAATATTATAATAAAGAAGGTAAAATTGATAGCACAAAAATTTATACTTTGAAGGATTCGGTTGATATCCGTTTTCCACATTGTCTTTTTAATAAGAACGAACCATGTTATTAATCATTTTTCTACTATTCTAAACGTACAGTTCCTGACTTGGCGATCAGTAACTATTGCTTTTCTGCAAAATCATCCGGATCAACCGTTTGTAATGGCATTGGGAGGTGAAATGGATAAATCCATTCAGACGAGAAGTGCTGTAAAATCTTATTATCGAATAATAACTGAAAATAAATAAATGAAATATTTTATAATAATTTTTACAATTTTTTTTAACCTCTTGTGCACCACAAAAATTTGAAAAACCACCAAAACCTAATAATATGAGATTGAAAGATATTAAAACCAACTGATTTAGAAAAAGGACATCTTATATCAATTTGGGAGAACTAAAAACAAACGAGAATAATTTATATTGGTGAGAAAATGAAAGCAAATGTAATATAATTAATAGTACAATTACATTAATCACAGTATAGCAAAAGGTGATAATGCAAGTGTAACTGAGCGTCTTTAGCTAAATCCCCAATAGAGAGATTTTCTTTATTCATATGGCAATGGAATGTTTTAAATAATCAAATCAAAATTTAGAAAATTATGAAACTAATTAAAATAGTATTTTTTTGTTTTTTGATTCTATTAAATTCGTGCAACGGACAAAATAAAGAAAATTCAGATGAAAAAATAGATAATAAAAAAATGGTTGAAAAATTTGATATAGAAATTTATAAAAAAACAAATTATGGATTTGATAATTATACTAAGGAAGATGGAACCTTAATATCTATGATTGATTTCGATAGTTTAAAAGGGGGCGTTTTAAAAGAGGTGCCTCCAAAACCTTCTTTTAAAACAATTTATAAGGAGTTTTATCCGAACGGAAATATTAAAAAGAAGGAGATATTTATTGGTGAAAGAACTAAAATAGACACGTCTGAATATTATGATCAAGATGGGAATGTAGAAAAAGTGGAAGAAAATAAAAAATTCGGAAAAGTAAAGCCCGAAGATGTTTTAAAATTTTTAGAAAGCAAAAAAATCATTAATATTTCCAATGGAAGCGGAAGATATGATAAAGACGGACGCCCTACTTTTGAAATTCAATTTGATGAAAACAAACAAGAATATATCGTAACAATCATAGAAGGAAAAGCAAATACAGAACCTTGGGATGATATTGGCGAACCTGTGGCTTTTCTCCCCCTAATTTATAAGATGGATGGAAAAACGGGAAAGATAGAAGAGTTGAAATGATTCAAAAATGAAAGTTAATCTAAGCTTTCATTTTTTGTTTTAAATAATAATCAAGCGTACAAAAAAAATAAAAAATAACTCCGTGGAAATTTTAAAAAATCATTAAAGATGAGCAAAGAATCTTACATAGGTAGAGATTACATTGAAACAACGCGAGGTTCTGCAAAAAAAATTGCAGAAGGAAGTATTGAAATTCGTCTTTAGCGATTGTTTTCTTCTTTGTCGTATAATTACGACAGTAAATCGTAGAATTACTACAAAATTTGAGATTTTGTGTTTAAAATGCAAAATATATTTTCATAGGTTTTATCTTTGAAATATAAAATCAGAACAAAATATTAACGAATTAAAATTTACGAATCATGGCAGCAAATTCAAGAGGAATTTTAAAATTCAACGGCGGCGAAGGACAGAAACTATTAAAGCTGAACTACAGCGTTTCAAGATCTACGGATGTTTCGGGACGTGTAGCATCCGATCCATCGAATGCGATCATCAAATTAACGGTTGAGGCAACAGAAAAATCTGATATCCTTGAATCATT
>NZ_JBPCHW010000043.1:0-9840 GCF_051011795.1 Chryseobacterium sp. RLHN22 | reverse complement strand
AATGCACCAGCAGTCTGAATTAAAAATGAAAACCTATAAAACTAAAAACCAAAGCAAAAACGTTTTTGCTTTGGTTTAATTATTATTTTTATCCTATAATCTGTATCGAAGTTTTAGGACGAGACATCATAATAAAAGTAAGGTCAGCCACAAAAATTCCTATACAAAGGCATACAGCAATACACCATCATTGATCTGATGTTCATCTTCGTCATAAGATTGTTATTGGATTTAGATTTCATCTTCATTTCCATACTTGAATACGGTTGCAAATATAGAACATATATTTTATTAGTCCACTAAAAAAGTAGACTTTATTGATTTTAAATTTCAGGCTGTAGTTTAAGTTTTTTAAATTAACTGATTATATTCTTTTTGAGCAAAGCTGATTTTAATCATGTTTGTTTTTGAGATTGTTTTTTTGAAGAATACACGTATTTTAGACCTATGAAAATTCAAATCATCAGAGATTTACATCAGGAATTTGGATTCAGCGATTTGTCTTTCGACCTTGCTGATGTTGTTATATTGGCGGGAGATGTTAATTTAGGAACAAGAGGAATTGAATGGATTAAAAATAAAATTCCCAAAAAACCTGTAATTTACGTCTTGGGAAACCATGAGTATTACAAAGGTTCTTATCCGAAAACTTTAAATAAAATTTTAGAAGCCGCAGAAAATTCCAATGTCTCTGTTTTAGAAAACTCTTTTGTTGATATTGAAGATGTAAGATTTCACGGTGCAACATTATGGACAGATTTTTCAATTTTTGGAAATCCGATGGCTTATGGAAGTCTTTGTCAGACTCAGATGAATGATTATAAATTAATACGAAAAGATCCATCTTATTCAAAGATGCGGAGTATTGATACATTTAAGATTCATCAAATTTCAAGACATTGGCTAAAGGAAAGTCTGGAAAATTCAAAAGGAAAAAGAAATATCGTGGTTACGCATCACGCACCAAGTTTACAATCGGTTCCTGAACATTTTAAAACCGATCCGGTTACTTCGGCTTATGCTTCCAATCTCGAAGATTTTATTGAAGAATATCAACCTATTTACTGGATTCATGGTCATATTCATACCCCGACAAGATACAAAATCGGAGAGACAGAAATCATTTGCAATCCTCATGGCTACATCTCTGAAAAATACAATGGTTATGATAGAAAGCTAATTATTGAAATTTAATTTTCGTTTAAAGTAAAACAGATTGTTCTTCGTCTGTATTGAAAAGGTTTTAACCTAAAAACTATGGAAAATACAAACGCACAAAACGGAATTATTTTAATTCCTGATTTCAGTGGATTTACTGAATTTGTGTTCAATACAAAACTTTATACCGGCGAATATATTGTAAGACAACTACTTTCTATTTTAATTGATGTAAACCATCAGTATTTTGATATTTCGGAAATTGAGGGCGATGCCATTTTATTTTATCGTTACGACAGCAAACCTTCGTACAAAAAGATTTCCCGAATGCTGAGTAATATGAGAAAGGCTTTCAATATGAAGATTGAGGAATTAAGTGAGATGTTGAATACCACGATTGATTTGTCATTAAAGTTTATCGTGCATTACGGAAAGTTTTCTCAATACAACATCGGTAATTTCAGAAAACTCTACGGAAAACCTATTGTAGAAGCTCATCAAATGTTAAAAAACGGTTTCGCAGAAAAACCTTCTTACGCTTTATACAGTCATTCTTTTCTGAAAAATTCTGAAAATGAAGAAAATAAATCTTACGAAGAGATGCAGTTGTCAGAAGTGGGAGTGATTCAGTATTTTGGAAATACATTAGCTTAGTTTTTATTGGCTGAATATAATCATTTTATTGTTGATTAATTCGTTTGCGATTCTGAAAGAATCTCGACATATTAAAAAAGACAGTTTGGATTCCTCGGTATGACAAATTGGATGTTAAAATAGAAAAGTAAAGCTTTTTGCTAATCTGTTGTTTTTTATTGAAAGTCTTTCAACACTGCTGAAATCTTTTGCTTCTTTTGCAGTAAAAAATTCAATGCATTCCAACTAAGTAAATTGGGAATTCCCAAAAAAAATCCCGACTTTTGCCCCTCTTCAAAATTCTGAAACTTCATGAAACTTTGTATTGCCGAAAAACCAAGTGTTGCCAGAGATATTGCCAAAGTTTTAGGTGCGACAACGCCTAAACAGGGCTATATGGAAGGAAACGGCTATTGTGTGACATGGACTTTCGGACATCTTTGCACCCTCAAAGAGCCTCACGATTACGGTCCGCAATACAAATCCTGGAATCTGTTTTTGCTGCCGATTATTCCTCAAAATTTCGGAATCAAATTAATCCCAAACAAAGGTGTTGAAAATCAGTTTAAAGTGATTGAAAGATTAGTCGAAGAATGTGATGAGGTCATCAATTGCGGTGATGCCGGACAAGAGGGAGAGTTGATTCAGAGGTGGGTCTTGCAGAAAGCGAAATGCAATAAACCGATTCAGCGTTTGTGGATTTCTTCATTGACGGAAGAAGCCATTAAAGAAGGTTTTGCCAATTTAAAACCTGCCGAAGATTATAAAAACCTTTATCTCGCAGGAAATGCAAGAGCAATAGGAGACTGGTTGCTGGGAATCAATGCGACACGACTTTTTACTAAAAAATTTGGTGGAAATAAAGCTGTTTTGTCCATTGGAAGAGTTCAGACTCCAACTTTGGCGATGTTGGTTCAACGTCAGAAAGAAATCGATGCTTTTACGACTGAAGAGTATTGGGAACTGAAAACAAAATACCGTGATGTTATTTTTAATGCTGCAATCGACCGCCTCAAAACTTTAGACCGTGCCGAAAAAGGTCTGGAATATCTGAAAGTCAATCCTTTTGAAATCGTTTCATTTGAAATTAAAGAAGGAAAAGAAAAAAATCCGAGACTGTTCGATTTGACTGGACTTCAGGTAGAAGCCAATAAAAAATACGGTTATTCTGCAGAAAATACTTTAAATTATATTCAGAGTCTTTACGAGAAAAAACATGTGACATATCCTCGTGTCGATACAACCTATTTATCCGAAAGTTTGTATCCGAAAATTGAAGGAATTCTTCGTAGAATGACGCCTTATCAAGATTTGATTGCTCCTTTGTTGCAGGAACAGATTCCAAAATCGAAAGCGGTTTTTGATGATACAAAAGTAACCGACCACCACGCTATTATTCCGACCGAAGTGACGCCTTCTCAAAATTTAACGAGAGAAGAGAAATTCATTTATGATTTAATTGCAAAACGTTTTATTTCTGTTTTTTATCCTGAATGTAAAATCTCAAACACTTTGGTGGAAGGAAAAGTGGGAACAATTCCATTCAAAACCAGTGGAAAGCAAATCCTTGAACCGGGATGGAGAGCAGTTTATGCGAAAGAACCGAAAGAAGAATCAACCGATAAAGAAAAAGAGAAGGAAGAAGAACAAACAATTCCTGAGTTTGTGGTCGGAGAAACTGGTCCGCACGAACCAATGATTCATCAGGGAAAAACGTCACCTCCAAAACCCTACACTGAAGCAACGCTTCTTCGTGCTATGGAAACTGCCGGAAAGCAAATTGATGACGAAGAACTTCGAGAAATGATGAAGAACAACGGGATCGGAAGACCTTCAACCCGTGCGAATATTATCGAAACTCTTTTCAAGCGAAAATATATTGAAAAGAAAAGAAAAAATCTTATCGCTACCCAAACCGGAATTCAATTAATTGATACAATAGAAGATGAACTTCTGAAAAGCCCTGAATTAACAGGAGAATGGGAATTTAAGCTTCGTAAAATTGAAAGCGGTGAATACGAGGCCAATCAGTTTAAAGACGAATTGATTCAGATGGTGACTGAGCTGACCAAAAAAGTTGTCGACGGGAAAGGAAAAGTCATTAATCTTGAGGAAGAAAAACCCGAAGTTAAGGAGAAGAAAAAACGTGAACCTGCTGCAAAAAAAGAATTGCAGTCCTGGGAAGAAACGAAATGTCCAAAATGTAACGAGCACACTTTGATGAAAGGTAAAACCGCAGTCGGATGTTCCGATTTTAAAAACTGCGGCTTTAAAGTTTCCTTTGAAATTTTCGGTAAAAAACTTTCTGATAAACAATTAATGGATTTGGTTTTAAAAGGAAAAACTTCAAAATTAAAAGGTTTCACAACGCATCCTGAAAGTTTATCGGAAGGAATTGTTACACTTTCTCCGGAATTTTCAATTACTTTGATTTAGATTGGCTGGAAGCTGGATGTTTGAAGCTGGATGATCATTTAGTCATTCAATTTAAATTTTTATAAGTAGTAAAAGTTTGACAACTCATGAAAGTTTAGACGTATCAAAACACCCATCACCCAGCTCCGTCTTCCAACATCACTTCACATAAAGCCTCATCCTTGCTTCATATTCCGGCTTAGTTTTCAATAATTTCCAAATCTTTTTATCATCGGGATTGCTGATTCTGTAATAAATAATTTTGTCGGCAGAATATTTAAAATAAGGATGGTTTTTCAGCCATTCTTCGGGAGCATCTACCAAAGAATATCGTTCCACTTTTGAATTGTCAAGCGGAGCAATACTCAGAAGTTTTTGAACCAGTTCTTTATCGATATTATAGGTTTCTAAAATCTGTTCTTTCGTCATAAAGCCACCCAACTTCTTTCTGAAACCAATCATCGAACCTGCACTTTTTTCATCCAATCCAAATTCTAAAAGCTGCTTAAAGGTGATAGAATTCAAATCTGTTTTTGAAAAATCCGTTTTTTCCTGTTTGAATTCAGGCTTTTTATCATCCGAATTTTTCGTCATTGTTGCCGGATTTAGCTTTATAAAAGGTTTTAATTCTTCAAATTTTTCAGAAGAAATGACAAAACAATCTTTGATATCCTCTAAAGTTTTAAAACTACCTTTGAAATTTCGTTCACGATAATTAACGATAACGTTCGCCTGTTTTTTAGAAAATCCTAAAGCCATCCAACCTTTAATATCCAAAATGTTCGGATCAAAATTGCTATGTTGAAACTTGTTTTTTGATGAACCTGATTTTTCTGTATAATTATTGAAATTTACAGGAGTTTTTGCGGGAAGAATTAAATACGGCTCAAGTTTCTGATAATTTTCATTATTGATAATAAAGCATTCTTTAAATTTTTCTTTGCTCACAAAACTTCCACCGAGATAATTTTTATACTTTAAAATCGCTGCAGCCTGCCTTTCCGAAAACCCCATGTTCTCCCAATCGCTTTGTGAAAATTGATCAGGATTAAATTTCTTTGTTATGTTTATAGATTTCTTTTCAAAGCTCTTAAAATTTGAATTTCCTTTCGCATCAGCATTCGTTTCAGGAAGTAAAATAAAGTTTTCAAGTTGGGTGTACTTCTCTTCAGAAACAGCAAAACACTTTTTAAACTGTTCCTTGGATAGGAATTTTCCACCGACAATTTTCTTGTATTTTAAAATTGTAGACGTTTGTTTTTCTGAAAACCCGAGTTTTTGCCATTGATTTTCATCGAGTTCATTTGGATCAAATTCAGAAAGAGGTTCTGTGGGGAGATCTTCAGAGATAAAAGTAAGTTCGGGAAAGTTTTCGTCACTTTTATCCGTGTAATTTTGGAAAACAGTCAATGCCAAAAGCAATATCCCCAAAACTGCCATTTTACGGTAATAATTCTTTTTCATCGTTTTGTATTTTATGTTTGATGTGATTTCAATTTCTTAAAATCATCTTTCATAAAGTTATGAATTAATTTTAATTCATGATATAATTAAATCAAAAAAATAAACGATTAAATATTTGTTTTACAGTAGCCTGTAGTCTAAAATTGGTCTTGGGAATAAGTGGAGTTATTTAAAATTTTATCTGTAAAGAATAAATTAAAAATTTTCTTTGTTATGGATAAACAGTCGTATCATTGAACCTGCAAAAAATCCGATAACGGCAGCCATCAATAATGTGTTTACATTAAAAATTGCACCTAAAACAACAAGAGAAAATGAAATTCCTGCGATTATTTTTAAATGCTTTTTATTTTTTAGGTTAATCATAGAAACGGGAATTTATTCAGAATCTTTTTCTACCAAGGAATCTTTGAGTTTTAATAATTCAGCTTTTACGAATTCCAGACGGTCGATTAAGGTAACCGTTTCCGAAATTTTAGAGTTGGTGGTTAATGCAATCCTGGCTCCGTCAAGCGTATAACCTTTTTCTTTTACCAGATGATAAATGATTTGGAGGTTTTTAATGTCTTCCGGAGTGAAGTAGCGATTTCCTTTTTTGTTTTTTTTGGGTTTGATAATCGGGAATTCCTGCTCCCAATATCTTATCAATGAAGCGTTTACATCGAATGCTTTAGCTACTTCTCCTATCGAATAATACAGTTTGTCGGGTAAATTGATCTTCATTGTCGTAATACAGAAAATTCAAAGATAAATATTTTTTAAACTACACAGCAAATCGTAAATTGTAAACTTTAAATTTAAGAAGAATGAAAAATAAATGGAGTTTGGGTATAGTTGGTTTGGTTTTCGCATTACAGAGTTGCCAATCAACAAATTATACCACTATGTTTTATGAAAATACAGAGCCGAAATTAGTTTCGGATCAGTTTACTTTTACGGAAGGTCCGGCAACGGATAAATCAGGAAATGTTTATTTTACCGATCAACCTAATGACAAAATCTATGTCTGGGACTGGAAAACGGATAAAATATCTCTGTTTCTAGATAAAACAGGTCGTGCAAACGGAACTTATTTTGATGAAAATGACAATTTGATTACCTGTTCAGACAATCAGGGGGAAATCTGGAAAATTTCAAAAGATAAAAATATTGAAGTTTTATCTAAAGGTTTTGAAGGAAAAAGATTAAACGGTCCAAATGACCTTTGGTTGGATAATAAAGGCGGAATTTATTTCACAGACCCTTTGTACAAAAGAGATTACTGGGAAAACTTTAAAGTAGAAATTCCTGAGAAAAATCTTTATTATAGAAATAAAAACGGAAAAATATCGAAGCTTGAAACTTTTGTTCAGCCCAACGGGATTATTGGAGCTACAAAACTGAATAAATTATACGTTTCGGATATTGATGCCGGGAAAACTTATGTTTATGATATTTTGGGCGAAGGAAAACTGTCTGAAAAAAAATTATTCTGTGAAATGGGCTCCGACGGAATGACGCTCGATAAAGATGGCAACCTTTACCTTACAGGGGACGGGGTAACGGTTTTCAATCCTAAAGGTGAAAAAATCAAACATGTCAAAATTCCTGAAGACTGGACCGGTAACATCACTTTTGGAGGCCAGAAAAACAATATTCTGTTTATTACTGCTTCGAAATCGGTGTATACTTTACCGACGAAGACTTCTGCTTTGAAGTAGATTAAGGTTAAAGTTAAGGTTAAGGTTAAGGTTAAGGTTAAAGTTGCGTCTCATTTCTAAACTCAGCCTAAATCTTAACCTTAGTCTCAGCCTAATAAGCAATCTCCATTTTTATTTTTTTGCCTTTCAGTTTCTCGGTACTTAACTTTTTCAGTAAATCTTTTACTTTTTTTCTGGAAACAGCTACGTAAGAAGTGGTATCTTTTACTTCAATCAAACCGACGTCTTCTTTCTGTAGCTCGCCTTTTTTAATCAAATATCCGACGATGTCAACTTTATTGACTTTATCTTTTTTTCCTGCGCTGATGTAAATCGTCTGAAACGGTGAATTTTCCGGAACTTTTGTAAATTCAGTCACACTTTCTACAGGAACATCATTTTTGATAAAAGGAAAATTTTCTTCCTCTTTCATAATGAGATACACAAAACCTTTGGCGTTCATTCTTGCAGTACGCCCATTTCTGTGAATGAAAGCATCTTCTTTTGGCGGAAGCTGATAATGTACGATAGATTCAACTTCAGGAACATCCAAACCTCTTGCTGCCAAATCGGTGGTTATTAAAACTCTTGCAGAATCATTTCTGAATTTTAGCAAAGCACGTTCTCTTTCATCCTGTTCCATTCCGCCGTGGAAAGTTTCTCTGTCGATTCCTTTTTCACGTAAAAGTTCGGAAATTCGGTCAACAGCTTCACGGTGATTGCAGAAAATCAGGGTTCTTTTGTTTCCGATTTTACAGATGAGATGGAATAAAGTATCCAGTTTTTCCTCAGAAATGGTCATTACTTTTCTTAGCTGAATATCCGGTTTGTTTTCTCCTAACTTTAGAAAATCAATCAATTTTTCATTCTGAAGTCCTGTGAATTTCGGAATTTCATCCATAGCTGTTGCGGAAGTGAGAATTCTTTGGTGTACATTTCTCAGATTTCCGATAATATAATCCATATCTTCCTGAAAGCCAAGTTCCAATGCTTTGTCAAATTCATCTAAAACTAAAGTTTTGATGGTGGATGGATTAAAATTTTTATTCTGAAGATGATATCTGATTCTTCCGGGAGTTCCGATCAAAACTGCAGGAGCTTCGATCAGATTATTCATTTCAATCTTTTTATCATGACCACCATAGCAAACAGTAACCTTAAAATCTGTACCCATCGATTTGAAAACCTGCTCAATCTGCAAAGCCAGTTCTCTGGCCGGAACCAAAACAATGGCCTGGATTCCTTTCGCTTCTTTTTTGAGATTCCTTAAAACCGGAAAAAGAAAAGCCAGTGTTTTTCCCGATCCTGTAGGAGAGAGTAAGATAACATCACTGTTGTTTTCGGTTGCCTTAAAGGTAGATTTCTGCATCTGATTCATGTCCTGAATCTGAAGCTTCTGATAAATTGACTGTAAATCCATGTTGCAAAGGTAAGCGAAAAGAATTTTTCTTAAAATGTAAATTTATTTAAAGAAATTTGCTAAATCTAAATCTAAACCTCATGTCTCCAGAAAAGAAAAAACTCATGACCGACAGTTTCAGCCGTTCTGAAACTTTAAAATTCTACAAAGCCGAATTACTTGAAGTGAAAACCGATTTCGTATCCATTAAAATTCCCAAGATGGAATTGATGACCAGAAAAGCAGGAATGTTCAACGGAGCAATGATTGCTTCTTTGGTGGATGTCTCTTCAGGCTATGCGGCAGTGAGTCATTATGAGGAAGATTGTTATGTTGTAACGGTCGAATTAAAAGTGAATTATCTCCGTCCGGCAATTGGTGATGCTTTGGTTTCTAAATCTTATGTGGTGAAAGGTGGTACAAAAATCTCAGTGATAAGAACCGAAATTTATACAATGGATGAAAATAATGGCTCGGAAAGCCATGTGGCAACTTCTTTGGTAACGATGATGAAAATAAAATAATATTGATCGAAACTTAGGATTCATCAATCGTTGCATATGATTGGAATAAGTTTTGTTGATATAAAGCATATAAAAAATAAATATGATGAACTTAATTATCCGTTTGCTGATTACTGCAATAGTTGCTTTTTTACTCACTAAAGTTTTGCCAGGCGTACATTTTGAAGGCTTTTCTACTGCTGTTATTTTTGCAGTTGTTTTAGGGCTTTTAAATTTAATTGTGAAGCCTGTTTTAAGCCTTTTTGGTTTGCCGCTTACCATTATTACTTTAGGTTTCTTTGCTTTGGTAATTAATGCGATCATTATTCTGATTGCGGATTATTTTATAGACAGTATGAATATTGATGGCTTTTGGTGGGCATTTATTTTCAGTATTTTACTCTCTATTATTACGTCACTTGCCAATTCAATGTTTGCAGATAAAGATTAGTTAGAAAATAAAAAACCTGTTTAAACTTTTATTTTTCTTAGAAATAAGATAGAGAAAGCTAAATAATGTAGATTTATCCAAGTGATATTCAATTTTTCAAACCTTATTAACAGCGCTTTGAAACTATCCAACCAAGCA
>NZ_JBPCHW010000042.1:0-11482 GCF_051011795.1 Chryseobacterium sp. RLHN22 | reverse complement strand
TGAAGTTTCAAACTTAAACTGTAATCTTTCTGTGTACGCTTTACATAAAGCGATTCTAATGGTTCTTTCATAACGATTCTTTTTTGTGTATCGTTATTTCAGGTCTAGACAATAGTACAAATAAAAACAAGGATAAGCAATAGGTTTATCCTTTTTTATTTAAATTTAATCCTGAACAATTCTTATTGGAACAATTATTGACCATGATTTTTAAATTTAAAACAAAATGAAATATTTATTCAGTTTATTGGCATTAGCCTTTATATTTTCTTGTAATTCACAGAAGATGACATCCAAATACTCAACCATAGAATATGAAGCAGGACCATGTTTTGGTTCTTGTCCTATTTACAAAATGACTATTAATTCTGACCGAACTGCCGTTTTAGAAGCAGAACACTTTAATTTTTCTAAAGGAGGTTCTAAAGCTGAGTTTTCAAAGCCGAGAGAAGGAACTTTCAAAACAACGATTAAAGAAACCGATTATAAAAAGCTTACTGCTCTTCTCGATGGTCTGAATGTAAAAAGCTTAAATGAAAAATACGGTACCCGTAATATTACCGATTTACCCACTTCTTTCTTAAGAATTAAATTTCAGGACGGATCAGAAAAAAACATTGAAGACTACGGTAAAAAAGGAACTGAAAAATTAGTAGCCGTTTACAAATTTTTTGAAGAATTAAAGCATAACCAGCAGTGGCAAAAGGTTCAGTAATTTTGTTAAATTAATTTAGAGTATATTTGCAGCATATTTCGCGGCATTCACAGCCAAATAGTAAATAATTTTACTTAAAAATTCTGTTAAAACATTTAGCAGATCTGCTAAAAATGATGAAGTATACTGCTTCGACCGCATTATTTTAATACACAATACTATTTTGTTATTTACAGACTTAAAATTAATTAAGCCCATCCTTGATGCGCTTCAAAATGAAGGCTACGAAAAGCCCACACCTATCCAGGAACAGGCAATTCCTTCCATATTAGAACACAGAGATGTGCTTGGAACAGCACAAACCGGAACAGGAAAAACAGCCGCTTTTGCCATACCTATCTTACAAAATCTCACCGAAAGAAAAGGGCCGAAAAATAACCACATTAAAGCTTTGGTTCTCACTCCGACAAGAGAACTGGCAATTCAGATTGAAGAAAGCTTCAATGCTTACGGAAGAAATATTCCTTTAAGAAAACTTGTGATTTTCGGAGGCGTAAAACAAGGAAATCAGGAAGCTGCTCTAAGAAAAGGGGTTGACATTTTGGTTGCAACACCCGGAAGATTGCTCGATTTTGTTGCTCAAGGAATTATTTCGCTTAAAAATCTCGAAATTTTTGTTCTGGACGAAGCCGACAGAATGCTCGATATGGGTTTTGTACATGATGTTAAAAGAATTATTAAGCTTTTACCACAGAAAAGACAAACTTTATTTTTCTCTGCAACCATGCCGACAGAAATTCAGAAACTGGCAGATTCTATTTTAAATTCACCAATAAAAGTATCAGTAACACCTATCTCTTCGACAGCAGAAACCATTAAACAGTCGATCTATTTTGTTGAAAAAGATAATAAGATTGCCCTTTTAACCCATATTCTAAAGAATAATATTTCAGGCTCGGTACTTGTTTTTGCAAGAACCAAACATGGTGCCGATAAAATTGCAAAGAAACTTCAGCAAAGCCAGATCACAACCGAGGCGATTCACGGGAATAAATCTCAGAATGCAAGGCAAAATGCTCTGAATAATTTTAAGTCCGGAAAAACACGTGTTCTGATTGCTACAGACATTGCAGCCCGAGGAATTGATATCGATGAACTGAAATATGTTGTGAATTTCGAGCTTTCCGATGTAGCAGAAACATATGTTCACAGAATCGGAAGAACCGGAAGGGCTGGTTCTGAAGGCAGCTCTATTTCATTTGTAGATGGTCTGGATCTCCTTAATCTGAGAGATACTGAAAAGCTGATCGGAATGAAAATTCCTGTCGTAAAAGATCATCCGTTTCACACCGATAATCTGGTGGTTGAGAAAAGAGATTCTAATAATAAACCTTTTACGCCTAAACCAAAACCTAAAAATCCGTCACAACAGAGGAAAGAAATTGGTTTCAAAAAACCAAAAAACAAAAGCAATTTTTCCAGAAAGAAATAAAAGAAGCCTTCCAATTGGAGGGCTTTCATTTTATATAAAATCAGTTATTTTAACTTATAAATGGTTATAGAATCGTAACCGGGCTGCCAAGTTTTAATGGGATTCGGATAAGACTTAATTTTGTTTAAATCACTTTCTTTTAAGCTGTCTATTGTTGTTCTCTTCAATGTATTTCTCAAAGAAAAAATATAATTGTCTGATAAATTATTAACGCGAAGTGCTAAGAAACTCTGCTCAGGAGCTTTAATTATGAAATCTGTAGGAAAAACCAGATATTCAATCTTATTTTTAATCAAAAAACTTTTGAAATTTCCCGGTCTCATGTCGTTAAAATAGTATTTATTCGCCACTAAGCCATCTGCCGGAATAACATTAAAACTGGAATAAAATGCAAATTTTCCCGGAAAATCATACACAAAAATCCGGGATCCTTTCGGAATATTTTTTTCAAATGCCTGAGCTGTTTGTCTCACCAAATCATTTGATTTTTTTTCAAATTTAGAGTTACTGGCCAAAATATTATTCTGGATACTAAAGCTTGTTGTAAGTTTCAGCCATGCAATACCACAAACAAAAACCAGAGCTCCTGCAAATATAATCTTAGGCAAAGTTGTCTTATAAGATATTTTATTACTAAAAACAGCTGTAATATCATAGATAAACATTCCACAGAAAAACATTTGAGACACAAAATACCACTGCCCTATTTCTGACTGGAATATTAAATTATACACAAGGTGAAGAATACTCCCTATTAAAAATGAAAGCTTAACTGGCCTGTAATTATCTTTTTTATTTAAAATTAAGAATACAAAATACAGAACACCGCAGACCGCAAACAGTTTGGGAAAAAGATCAAATTTAATATATGGCTGGATCTGAGGAAAAGTACTTTTAATTCTTCCGCTAATGGGAACAGCCGCATCAAAATAATAATAGTTGGATATAATATAAGGAACTGACAACATGGAGAAACCAACCGCAATCATTCCCAAGCTTTTAACACTAAAGTTTTGGTAATGCCAATATAAAAAGCCTAAAGGAAGAATCACAAAAATATGATCTAAACGTGCCAAAAAAACGAGGCTGCAAACAATACCGAATACAAAATCATTTTTGATTTTTTTACCGATAAAGAAAATAAGCAAAGCAAATGTAAAAAAAGTAAGATGGGCTTCAATAAGGTATAAAGTACCTAAACTAAAAAACATCAGACAATAAAACGTCAGACTGAGAATCTTCCCGATCTTATTTTCTTTAAAAATTGTTTTTTCTAAAAGAATAAATCCAAAAAACACCAGTAAAACCTGGATGAGCCAAATAATATTCAGTAAGAAAAATTTATCTGAGGGATTGATCAGTTCCGCGAAAACACAGAAAACCATCCATAAAGGATGAAAACCATTGGTTAAATACAAGTCATTAAACCCCATAAAACCATGATGAACAATATTATTTGCAATTTGAGGATAAAAAAAGCCATCATCCGCAGGAAATTTTGAAGGATTGCCCAGAAAAAAGACCGAAGAAAGGAAAAGCAGATAATGATAGTTTTCTTTAATGAATCTCATTTAGCCAAAAATTTTGTTTAATTGAATTGAATTAATTTTATTCATTATTTACTTCATTAAATTTTCTGAAACATTCTTTTCGCATTCTCACTCGTAATTCTGTCAATTTCAGCAAAATCTTTATTGTAAATATTCACCAGTTTTCCGACAACCAGATCGAGATACGAACTTTCGTTTCTTTTGCCACGGTGCGGAACCGGCGCGAGATATGGTGAATCTGTTTCCAGAACGATTTTATCTAACGGAATTTCATGTAAAAACTGATCGATTTTTCCGTTTTTAAAAGTCACTACTCCACCGATTCCCAAAATAAAATTTAAATCCAAAGCATGTTTCGCCTGTTCTAAATTTCCTGAAAAACAATGGAAAATCCCACGGAGTTTCGGGTGTTTTTTACGTTCTAAAACCTCAAAAGTTTCATCAAAACTTTCTCTTGTATGAATTACAATCGGTAAATCTCTTTCAATAGCCCAATCGATTTGCTGCTCGAAAGCCTTTATCTGAATATCCAAAGTCGTTTTATCCCAATATAAATCAATTCCGATTTCACCAATTGCCGAGAAATTTCTTTGATTAAGGTAACTTTTTACGATTTGTAATTCTTTTTCCCACGATTCAGACTTTACATAACAAGGATGTAATCCCATCATCGAAAAAATCTGGTTTGGATATTCCATTTCCAAATTTAGCATCTTCTCATGTGATTCAGAATCGATTGCCGGAAGATAAAACTCTGTAATTCCTTTATCTAAAGCTCTCTGAATGGCTTCTTTTCTGTCTTCATCAAATTCCTCAGCATATAAATGCGTATGTGTATCAATCATTATTTTAAAATTTCAAAAGATCTTCATAAGGATTTTCTAAGTTTAAAAGCATTCCGAAAGCGGGTTCTGTTTTAATTCCTTTTTTCTTAAGATCTACTATTTTTTGTTTAAACTCCTCTCCTTTTTCCTTCAATATTTTGTATTCAGCCATCATGTGGAGATAAGCATTTTGTTGTGTTGTAGGTTTATTTTGTGCAAAAATTTCAATCGGAAAATCTTCTAATGTAAAATTTATAGTAATAGATTTTTCATCATTAACAACAGGATAATCTACTTTTACTTCAGCCTCAAGAGGAATCATTTTACTGAATGAAATATCATCCAAAAAATCTTCTTCAAACCTAAAATCCAATTCACAGATAATATCCAAATCACTTCCGTCAATATCAATTTCAATAGGAATCGTTCCTGCTAAAATTGGTGAATAATAATCTAAAACTTCGAAGATTTTATATTTTTTGAGAATTTCATAGGCTCTTTTCTGCCTTTCATTCCCTGCCCTTAAATAATCAAGTGTCGTAAAATCAATCATTTCAATAGTAAAAATTTGAACTTTAAAACTTGAATATTGCGTGTTTTACTTTCTGTCTCTGAGTTTCAATTCTCAGATTCAGTTTTTCCTTAAATTCAATGAATTTCGGATCTTTTTCATCATCAGTACGGTGTTCTAAAGCTTTATTGATTTTAAAATTCTCCTTAATAAAACCTTTGGTTTCCTCTGAAAAATAAGCTTCTCCAAATTTTTCAAAAATATAACTGACCGCCTGAGAATTGGGATGAATCAAATCTTCTTTGTAGAATCTGTAATCCCTCAAATCATCCATTACAATCTCATAAATTGGCAGGTAATGGCAATTTTCAAACTGTGAAATGACTTCATGAACTGTACTAATTAATTTTGATTTACTTAACTGATTTTCAATCATCCCGTCTTTTGTATGACGAACCGGCGAAACCGTAAAAAGAATATGCAGATCATCTTTACAAATATCTTTCAGATTGATAATGGTATCATACATAGAATCCGTTAATTCCTGATTGGTCAAAAGTCTCTTCTCAAAGAATTTCTGTGGAATTTTATGGCAATTTGCAACAAGCTTTTTCTTGGGTTCAAATTCATAAATAAATGAAGTACCATACGTGATAATCACCCAATTGGTTTCCTGCAGAAAACGGTTTCCTTCTTCTATTTTAGTATTGATTTTATCTAAAGTCTGATGAATATATCTCGTATCAAAACTTGTATGATGATCCAGAGAAATAAATTCATCATGATACGTAATCAGCTCATCTTCATGATAGAATGCCGAATCATGAAGTCTTTTAACCGAATTATTAATTGAAAACGGATTAAAAATTGTCCCGAAAGGATTATTAACCGTCTGAAGCTGGCCTTTTTGAAATAAATCAGACATTTCCGAAGCAAAACAAGAACCTATTGAAAATATTTTATCTTCAACATCAATCTTTTTCTGAGACGGTATTATGTCAACTTCGGTACGGAATTTCATTTCAGTCAATTTGAAAATGAGTTAATTTGATAATTTGAAAATGAAACATTAAAATGGATAATAATTTTCAAATTGGCACATTATCAAATTTTCAAATTAAGATTCTCTTCTCAACAGGTAGTTTGCCAGTTCGGTAAAAGGTTTTTTCTTTTCTTCAGGAATATCGATTTTGGCTAAATAGCTTTGCCCTATTTCGTTGTGTTTTTCAATTAAACGAAGTGCTTTTTCATCTACTCTTGTTCTTCTGAAAATCTTTTCTACACCGTAAACTTTATCAATATTATCAGTTTTTTTAGAATACCAGTAATCCAATTCTTTACGTTCTTCATCGGTTCCATGCTCTCTCGCCAAAAGGTAAAGAACCGTTTTTTTGTTTTCATAAATATCTCCTGCATGTTTTTTACCAAACTGAGTCTGATCTCCGAAAACATCCAGGTAATCATCCATGATCTGGAATGCAATACCTATATGTTTTCCGAAATTGAAAATAGCTTTTGCATCCTTAAACTGAGCCTTAGCGATCATCGCACCAATCTCGAATGAAGAGGCGCTTAAAACTCCTGTCTTATAAGTAATCATTCTGATATAATCATCAAATGTTACATTTTCCTGAGTTTCGAAATTGATATCGTATTGTTGACCTTCACATAAAAGCAGACCTGTATGAGTGAAAATTCTCACGCAAGCTTTAAAAATCTCAGGTTCAAGATCTTCGAAAAATTTATAAGCTTTCAGCATTAAACCATCTCCGGAAAGAATTCCGGTATTAATCCCGTGAATCGTATGAATGGTAGGTTTATTTCTCCTCAAAGGAGCTTCATCCATAATATCATCATGGATCAAAGTAAAATTATGGAAAAATTCTATTGCCAAAGCCGGCTTTATGGCCATTTTCTGATCACCGCCAAATAAATCACATGCCATTAAAACCATAATCGGACGAAGACGTTTTCCACCATGCGAAATGATGTAATTCATCGGTTCATAAAGTTCTGTGGGCTTATCTTTAAAAGTATATTTGCTAATGGCATCAGCAACAATTTGTTGGTATCTGTCTAAAAATTCCATAAAATCTAATAGTTTGAACAAAAATACAATTTTCTAAGGGGTTTTAAAACAAAAAATTTTGTCCTTTCAGACAAATTTAATTATCATTAAGAAGGATAATCCGACTACAATTAGCAAACTTTAAAAAGCTCAGTAAGCAATTTAAAAAAGCAATCATACTTTTTAAAAATGCAAGCCTGCTTTTTCTAAAAGCTGCCGACGATTTAGGTAAGTCCTCGAATGCTTTTAAGCAAATTGTTTCGAGGATTTCAATATAGATTTATAAACAAAAAAAACGGACGCTTTAGTAAAAATGTCCGTTTTTATATAAATTTTAATTTTTTCTTAAAAAGCTGTTACAATAAGATAAGTAATTCCTGCAACAATTGCTGAAATCGGAATGGTTAAAACCCAAGCCCAAAGTAAGCTTACGGTTACTCCCCATCTTACCGCAGAAACTCTTTTAGTAAGACCTACACCGATGATTGAACCTGTAATCGTATGCGTTGTAGAAACCGGAATACCAAAGTGATCTGTCAAGAATAAAGTTATTGCTCCTGCAGTTTCGGCACTTACTCCTTCCAGTGAAGTTACTTTTGTAATTTTTGTTCCCATTGTTTTGATGATCTTCCATCCTCCACTCATTGTTCCCAATGCAATTGCGATGAAGGAAACAAGTGGTACCCATAGATAATCTTTAGCAAAATGGCTGAAACGGTCAGCTGAAGCAATTTTCAAGTACTCAGGGTCCATTTGCATCTGAACGTGAAAATAAATCACAGCTGCACCGATGATTCCCATTACTTTCTGAGCATCATTCAAACCGTGTCCTAAACTGAACAAAGCGGAAGAAGCCAGCTGTAGTCTTTTAAAAGCTTTATCTGCTTTATAAGGATTTGATTTTTTATAAATATGAACAATAATCAGGGTAATAATAATTGAGATAATCATCCCGATAATCGGAGCCATGAAAATGAATAAGAAAATCGGAATTACTTTTTCAAATTTCACAATGTTCTGTGTAGTTACTTTTGCAAAAGCTTCTTTTATTGTTTCAATTGTGCCTAAATTAGGTTGAGCAGCAACAATCTCATGATAATCTAACATAAAAGCATGCATTAAAGCCGCTCCTAAAAATCCGCCAATCAAGGTATGAGATGATGATGAGGGAATACCAAACCACCAAGTCAAAAGATTCCATGCAATCGCCGCAATAAGACCTGAAAATATTACTTCAAGTGTTATAAAGTTTTCGTTGACGGTTTTGGCAATGGTATTACCAATTTTAAAATCCTGAATAATATATGCTGCAATAAAGAACGCCGCAAAATTCCACAATGCCGCCCAAAGTACAGCCTGAAAAGGTGTTAAAACCTTCGTCGAAACGATAGTTGCAATAGAGTTTGCCGCATCATGAAAACCGTTGATGTAATCGAAAATCAACGCCAACGCAATAATAACTATCAATAAAATAGGAAATTCCATTTCTGTTATCTGGTTTTATGCGTATTTAATCATGATGTTCTCAATCGTGTTGGCAACATCTTCTGCTTTATCGGTTACTACTTCAAGATAATTTAATACTGATGAAACTTTAATGATATTGATTGCGTCATTGGTTTCAAACAATTCTACCATAGAATTTGAAAGTAGGTCGTCTGCAATATTTTCAATAGAGTTTACCTTAATACAAGCTTCTTTTACCTGCTCCATATTTTTAAAGCCTTTAAGATTCTTCATTGCATTCTGTATCTCCAGACAAGCTTTATGGATCAACAGAGAAAAATCAGCGTAAGCTTTCATATGAGGTGATTTATAAAGGAAAATATATTTTGCAGAAGCATAGATATAATCTGCAATATCGTCTAAACCTGTAGCTAAGGTATGGATATCTTCACGGTCGAAAGGTGTAATGAAGTTTTTCCCTAATTCCACGAAAATTTCGTGAGTAAGTTCATCATTTTTGTGTTCATAGTCGCTCATCAGTTTCAGCATAGAATCGTCGTTCAGATCAAAATCCTTGATTCCGTGGTTGAAATCGTTAGACATAGCAACCAGATTATCTGTAACTTTTTCGAAAAGCACAAAGAAGATTTTATCTTTCGGTTGAAAAGCGTGGAAAATATTACCAATTCCCATTTTATAGTGTTTATAAATTCGTGTGCAAATTTCTTAAAAAAGCGTCTTATCAAAAAGCATCCCGCGTTAATTTTTGTTCACATTGAACTAAATTTTGTTCACATTTAAATAAAAAAGCCGACATTAAATGCCGGCTTATTGTATGGTATAGAGAAGATTAATTAGCCTCTTCAGCTCTCATTTCTTTCCCTTTGAACTTCATTGAAGAAATATTTCCTAAAAGTTCGTTTTTATACGATTTCTCCACTTCAAAGAATGAGAATTTTTCAAGGATTTCGATGTTACCGATTTCCGCTCTCTTATTTCCTTTGCTTGAAGTCGCTTTATTGATGATTTCTAAAACGTCCAGCTTTTTCAGCTGATCTTTTTTACCCAGATTAAAGAAGAATCTTGTCATATTTTCATCTCTCTGTCTTGGTTTCCCTCCTCTTCTGTCTCCTCTGTCGCGATCTCTTCTATCACCTCTGTCACGGTCTCTTCCTCTGTCGCGATCTCTTCTGTCTCCTCTTCCTCCTCTGTCATCATCTCTGCTGCTTAGCTTCTGCTCAATAAGATCGTGTCTGTCTTTGTAATACAATGCAAGATCTTTCAATTGGAACTGAAGTAACTTGTGCACCAATTCTTCTTTAGAGAATGCTGACAAATCAGGAATTAAAGAATCATCAAATTCAAAGAAATCTTCATGTACCTCAAAAAGACTTTCGAATACACCTCCAACCTGAGCTTTGATAATATCTTCTCCTGTAGGAATTTTAGCTTCGTTGATCTCAATTTTGGTTGTAGATTTTATCTGCTTCAGTTTTCTGCTTTCTTCAGGCTTAATTAAAGCGATAGAAATACCGTCTTTTCCTGCTCTACCTGTTCTACCACTTCTGTGTACAAATACTTCAGGATCATCCGGTAAAGAATAATGAATAACGTGAGTTAATGAATTCACATCCAAGCCTCTTGCTGCAACGTCTGTTGCTACCAAAATATCGATGTTTTTCAGTCTGAATTTCTTCATTACCGTATCTCTCTGCGCCTGAGAAAGATCACCGTGAAGAGCATCTGCTGCATAACCATTCTGCATCAGGAAATCAGCAACTTCCTGAGTTTCCATTCTTGTACGGCAGAAAATAATTGAATATTGATTAGGGTTTGAATCGATCAATCTCTTCAAAGCCTCTTTTTTCTGACGGTAACCTGCTACATAATATTCATGCTTGATGTTCTTTTTAACTTCGTTAATTGAACCAACAGAAATTCTGTGAGGTTTTGTTAAATAATTTTTAGAGATTCTTTCCACTTCTTTGTTCATCGTTGCCGAGAATAAGAAGGTCTGTTTTGTTTCCGGAGTTTCACTCATAATTGTTTCCAATTCGTCTTTGAAACCCATAGAAAGCATTTCATCTGCCTCGTCTAAAACCAGCCAGTGAATTGCTGAAAAGTCTAAAGCTTTTCTGTTAATCAAATCGATTACCCTTCCCGGAGTTCCCACAATAATCTGCGGTTTTTCCTTTAAAGAACGAATCTGATCTGTAATACTGCTTCCACCGTAAACTGCTGTAGTTTTGATGTTCTGCATGTATTTTGAATAATTTTTGATGTCTTTTGTAATCTGAAGACATAATTCTCGTGTCGGACAAAGCACCAAAAGTTGGATTTTGCGACTCGTATCGTCAATCATATCCAAAATCGGAAGCGAAAACGCTGCTGTTTTGCCTGTCCCTGTCTGCGCAAGTGCGATTAGATCGCGAATATCTGAAAGAATAAAAGGGATAGTCTGTTTTTGGATTTCTGTCGGGCTTTCGTAACCCAGTTCGCCAATTGCCTTAAGAATATCAGGACTTAAATTGGTCTCCGTAAATAAATTCATTAAATATTATAAAATTTTTGCAAAGATACAACTATTATTTGAATATTGAATTATACAATATTAACGAATTGATAATTTTATTTTAGAAAAACCCAATCATTTTTAAATTTAGACAAAAAAACTATAGTATTTTTATTTTTAATTTAAAAATTTTTCAACAATAATTATTATTATCGAATTGTACATTTTCATTGATAATAATTATGAATTATTAAAAATTATCTAATAATTTGTTTTCAATATAATTATTTACATTTGAAACCTGTTTAAACTTTTATTTTTCTTAGAAATAAGATAGAGAAAGCTAAATAATGTAGATTTATCCAAGTGATATTCAATTTTTCAAACCTTATTAACAGCGCTTTGAAACTATCCAACCAAGCAT
>NZ_JBPCHW010000041.1:0-13745 GCF_051011795.1 Chryseobacterium sp. RLHN22 | reverse complement strand
GAGGTAAAATCCATTTTTCCAGTTTATCTTTGCTTATGAGTTCCAGATTTTAGTTCTTTTTTTTTGCAACTCTAAATTGCTAATTTTCTGGAAACTCTTTTTCTAAAAAAGTTTAAACAGGCTTATAGTTTAAATCCTTTAAAACTGTAGCGTCTTCAGAAAATTTCTGAATATTAACGACCGTAATTTCAGGTTTACCACTATTATTATGGATTGCACCAACAGTTTGTAAATCGTTTATAAAATCAACTTTAGAATTTACAGGATTTACCTTTAAACCACGGTTGGAAAATTCTGTTGAGGCTTGAATCAAAAGATCAAGACGGTCAACAATAAAATAAAATTTAGGAATAATATGCTTCTTCGAAAAATAATGTGTCAAATGTTTTACATTGTAAAAAGCTAAAGCAGTTTTACCGGAGCCTTGTGTATGCCAAATAATACCTTTATTCTGTCCTGAATCAATTTTTGCAGCGATTGCTTGTGTTGCAAAAATTTGCGGATAGCGCATAATATGTTTTTGATGGACAGGCGTACCATTATCTTCTTCCTCTACATAAGCAATAGCAAACTGTAAAATAAATTTTAATCGTTCCTTACTAAAGAGAGAAGTGAGAATCCTATTGGTTGGACTATTTTCATTCTTATTAGTGATGAAGTCAGGATTGTGCTTAATAACGACTAAATTGTTATCTCTGAGAATATCCAATTCTCTGTCTTCACTTAATTCTAACAATCTTTCTTTTACAGGATAATCTAAATCTTCTCTAAAATAATTAAATGATATATTGGAGTAAGCGGAAGTTGCATAATAAGCACCAAAAATAGGCTCAACTAAGCCATCTTCATATTCCATATTATTGGAAAATACCATCAGTTGAGTAATGTTTGCAAAACGTCTAAAATTTTTATTTGCAAACCTTTCATTGATGCGTCTGCGTTCAGCGATAACTCCATCTTTGTTATGAGGTTTTTTTACCTCTACGAAAGCTAATGGTATTCCATTAACGAGAATTGTAATGTCCGGACGATATTCTTCATCGCCGGATTTGCAGGTTAATTCAGTTGTGATGTGAAAATCATTGTTTGAAAAATTTTCAAAATCAATTAATTTAATACCGGAAGTCGATGTTAAACGTTCATAGAATTTTTTTCCAAGATCCTCAAAATCTAATTCTAAATTAATCTCATCCAAAAACCTTTGTGCTTCTGCTTCAGAAATACTATTTATTTCGGCAATCTTAGGTAAAAAAATAGAAGGGAAAATATTATTTTCTTCTATCCTGTTTTGTTTTTTTAAAGAAATATATTGATAGCCTAGTCGCAACAAATGCAAGATGGCTGGTATTTTAACTCGGGAATCTTCGTTGAAAGACATTGGCTAATTTAGTTTTAAGTCTTAAAGATACTAAAACGACTAATTACAAAAGCACTTTTATAAGGAATACTTTATAAATTATATCTTGTCAACAATTACATATCTTTAATAACTATAGTCTTTTAGCATCTTCGAATTACTTTTTTTTTGTACCTACTAGCAACCATCAACTCCTCACCAAAATCCAACATCACCACCTGACTTCCCTGAAACGGGTTATAAGATGGCTGATAATCAATATAGCCCGAAGAATGTAGATTCTTCAGGCATTTATGATAGGTGGCTTTTGAGCGGATTTTACTGATGCGCATCACCTCATCGCGGGAAATACTGACCGGATTTCGGAAACGGCTGAAATTCCAGAACTGGAATAAGGCTAAATAGAGGCTGATGTGCGATGGATTAAGCGTATTATCCTGAGCCACCTTTTCATAGAAAGCTGTGAGGTGTTTGATATAATTCATAATTGTTTTTGGTATTGTGAATTATCATTGCCTTTTCAGCATTTCTTCAATGTCTTTGTAATTGTAATATAGTGTCCCGCCGACGCGGGTGTAAGATAAGGTGCCATTGGTGCGGAGATTTTGCAATGTTCCGGAGGAGATTTTCAGAAGTGCTTTGACCTCTGACGAACGAAGCCATAATTTCTGCTGGGAAATCTTGATTTGAAATAGGTTTTGTATGTCTTCCAGCAATTCGGTTCTAAATTCCTGAAGGTCTTCTTTAGTGATTAGGTTTACGATCATAACTACTTCATTTTTGTTTTTGACTTGGTTTTCTTCTACAAAGTTGTAGCATTAAAACATTCAAAACAATAGTGTTAGAGGGGACCCTGGTTGAGGTATCGGTCTTTTGACGATGGGTAAAAATCCATTGATCGCCATCAATGCCGACGTTTATGTTTGATTTTGATAAATGTTTGACATCTACATAGGCCAGACCTGTATAGCAGCTAAATAGAAAAATATCGCGAACCTGATTCAATCGGTCTGATGCAAATTTTTTTTCATAAATCATCTGGATTTCTTCTTTGGTAAGATAAGGTCTTTCCACAGCTTTGATCTTTGCTTTGTAGCCGAGAAAAGGATCTTTAGTGAGCCAGCCGTGAGCCAGCCGTGAGCCATGCACAAACGAATGATCTTTTTGAAATTTTTGAGGTATTTAACGGCTGTATTGTTTGCACATTTACGCACACTGCGCAACCAGAAATCATAATCACTGATAAAACCGTGATCAATTTGCGTGATATCAATATCAGAAACTTTGTATTTCCAATTAATAAATTCCTGCGTATGCTTTAAAGAAGTTTTGTAACGTTCTAATGTTCTTGGAGCAAAATCCTGACCGACCAGGGCTTCCACTTTATCATTATGCTCCTGGAATATCGGAATAAGCATTCTTTGCTCAATATCAATTCCAAGCAGTTTAGATTTTAAACTCTCTGCAGTTACAAAGTTTTCTTCTTTCAGCATTAGGTAGTGGAAATCGTAAACTTTCTGTTCCAAAGTTTTAAGATAGAGATTCAGCGTTTTGGCTTCTTGTGAATTACCCAACGCCTTGTGTGCTTTAACATCCCATTTCTTCGGATCGATATACCTTTTGGCAGCAATGTCGGCTGCCATGCCGTCTATCGTGATTCTTAAGTAGATGGGAGCAGTTCCGTTTGTTCTGATTTTATTTTTGATAAAGAATAGCAGGTTGAATGTTTTGTTCATTGTGTGATAACTTTAATGGTTTAATAATTTACTTTTTGTTACCACTTTTTGCAAGATGTACAATCGTTAGACTGCCTATTGGTCGGGCTTTCCTTGATTTTTCGTGACCCATTTTGTGATTTTTTGAATGGGACACGAAATAGGTCATATAAATCGTGACCTATTTTGGTTTTTTTTGATACTCCGCTAAAACAAAAAACGCTGTAAACATTGATGTTTACAGCGTTTTAGCTTATTTTGGTTTCTAACCTGGCGGAGAGTGAGGGATTCGAACCTAAATTCTACAATCAGCACTCTACCTAATATTTCTATCTTTGCAAATAACTACTGCCATGATTCTGCCACAGTTTCAGTTATTATCAAAATTAACTTTTTAGTAATTTAATCCTTTACAAAAATAAAACTTTTTATGATATCTACAAAGTCCTTTTAAGGGACCCCAGAGGTTCAATTTTCGAACACTTTTCTGGAAGATTTGGATAAACTTTCACAGCTATGGAATCTTAAAATGATTTGAAAAAACATACTATTTAATACACTTTAATTATTATTTTCATTTAGGTATTCGCGATATGTAATTTTAATTTTTCAAGATTAATAATCTTAACTATTTTATTACGGAATGATATGATTTTATCATTCTCCAATTCTGAAATTGTTCTATAAACTGTTTCGTAAGTACTACCTATATAGGCGGCTAAATCAGTCTTTGTTAGTTCAATCTTCAAAATATTTTCTTCATCCAATCCAAAATAATTGATAAGGTAAATAAGATTAACTACGAAGCGCTCCTTTACTGAAAGATGCACTAGGCTGCCCATTTTTTGTTCAGACCATAGCAACTCATTTGCATAAAACATCATAAGCTCATATGCAAAAGTTGAATTGGTTTTAAGTAAAGTCTTAAAAAAATTAAGCTCTATGAAACACAATACAGAATCCTGCATTGCTGTTGCCGAAATAGGAGATAATAAATTTTCAGAGGAAATTGCACGGTGTCCCACAATTTCTCCTTCCTTGGTAAACCTTACAATCATTTCCCTATCGCCCCAATGTTTATGTACTTTTACAAATCCTTTTTGTATAAAAAACACACCAGGCATTTCACTACCTTCATTGATAAATTTCTGTCCTTTTTTTACGTTGATACTATTTCCTTTTATATCGATTGCTTCCCACCATTCTTTTAATATATTTTTACACATAAAACAACTGTGATCACACTCTCCTAATTTTTTTTTCATAATTAAAATAAAGGCTGTGATACAAATGTAAACCAATACCTATTTACTTGCAAAGATTGTTGTCAAAACTTACCTTTTAGCTGTTACAAAGATTTATTACCTGATAAAATACTTATTTAAAATTTCTCCGGATTTTAAATTTTTCAATTCTTGATTGGTATTAAATTTATTTAATCCTCCCAGGCTGGGTATCCATTTTCCGGTTTTTATAAAATCTAAATTTTGCAATAATTCAAAATATTTTCTTCGGATTTGTTTTTCATTAAGTCCTGTATATAATGCAACCTTTAATTCTTGCTGCTTGGCTATTGAGATTAATTCAAGTAACTTTTGGTCATGCCACTCTCCTCCCATAAAAAGGATGCACGTTATTACTTTCTGATACTTTACAAGCAGACTATGAAAGAGGTCTGGAGTAAGATCTGTTCCGTTTTGTGGATTCCAAAGATGCTCCGAATGACAGCCATCACAAGCTAACTGGCAACCTGTGATGGTAAAACAAAGTGAAATTTCATTAGGAATTTCCTGTAATACGATATCGTAGGAATCATACTTCAACATTACCGTAATATCTTATTTTCTCTTCTTTTTGACGGTCTTTTGAAAAGTTTGTAATTTTCTTTAAATAGCCAATCACTCGAGTAGCATGATCGATATCAGATGAGTTACAATCTGTACAATAATGTACGGTTTGCTTATTAACAAAACCACATACGTTACAAACTGTAACTTTAATATTAAAACAGAAATAATTACAGCCTGTATGAGCCGCAACATCTAATAATTTTCTGAATCCTTCCTGGCTCGGATATTCTTCTAAATTACAATGATATGCAGAGCCGCCATCAAGATATTGAATATAGTCTTTGCCATGAAGGAAAAACTTATCTATCAGATTTTGACTTTTGTCTTCAACTATATAAAAATAAGAGTTGTAGCAGTCTCTTGGTACATATAACCAATCATTTTTATCCCATTTTGCATTTTTTACACCAAGATTTTCTGCCGGAACAAATTCTGTGTTAAACATAAAACCATAAATTTCTTTTGCTTTTTTATTTTTATGGTATATCAATTTAAGATTTTCATTGACGAATTTTTTATAATTGTCATTATTAGAGATTTCAATTCTCAGAAACTCCGCGGCCTCAACCATTCCATTAATACCAATGGTTAAAAATTGTTTATCTAATGATATAAATCCTGCATCATAAACAGGAAGCATTCCTGCATCTTTATAATCCTGTACAATACTTCGGAAAGCCACCTGATATTTATGTACTTTATCAATCACATTTTCAAGAGAAATTCCTTTCTGAACCAACCGATTCATATTAATTGTAATTACATTGATACTTCCTGTAGAAACACCACCCGCACCCAAAGAATAACTGAATGTATGGTCAGAAATTTCGTTTCTCAATCTACAGCAACTCGCTAATGAATCTGCATTATCCGATTGATAGATAAAAAATGAATTGCCCTCGCTTAATTCTTTGGAGCAGAAATTGGCAAAAGAATCATCATCTACTTTCTTATTCTTTGTAAGCATTGCAACGGTAATCACTGGGAAAGTTAAAATGGCTTTTGAACGTTCTTTGTTGAACCATTGCATAAAAAATTGCTGCAAATTATCTAATGAAGAATAATTTGGTTTGCTTCCATCGGGGAAAACAAATGTTCCAAACATAGATTCAAAATATGAGCTATCATATAAAGAAATATTCCAAAAAACCGACTGATATCCCCTAGCTGCCGCTGGTTGATTAATTGCATATACAACGTGCTGTAATTCACTTTCAATAACTTGTTGATGCTCTATAATATAATCATCGCCAAAATCTTTTCTAGCAAAATAATCGAAGTACAACAAAAATTCTACGGTAGCAACAGCACCGGCAAATTGTGATGATACTGAAAATAAGAAATTAACAAAAGAACCGCAAAAACTAGCTAAATGCTTAGGGGCTTTAGATTCTCCTCCCAGTTTTGTTAATCCATCCAGAAGTAATGGATACATAGAAACACTCACGCAATATGGTTTTAAGCTGGTTTCATCGTGTACATAAATCTCATGATCATTCAATTGTCTGATGTATTCAACTGCCAGATTATCACCAAAAAGGTCTTTAATTTTATTTGAAATAAGTTTTCTGTTAACTTGAATATTAATATCCTTATTCAGTTCCGCTTCCATAGTTGCAATATTTTTATTGGAAACATTGGCATTTGAATCAAATAAGGCTCCGCTCGCAGCATTTGAAGATAATAAGTAGTTTTCTATAAAGTTACATTTTACTTCTAACTGTTCATCTGTTAATCGGGTGAATTTATTTTTCATAATTAAAATTTAAATAATATATTAAGGTATTTTACTATTTTATTAATCGAAATTTATTTTAAGATTTTAATTTTACTCTGCTATTAAAATCAATTTAAAAGATTATAATCTAGGGCTACTTTTTTTAGAATAATATGTATAATAAGCTTTATCAATTGATAAATTATTATGTACATACCAAGCAATAAACCCAATCCAAATATTCCAAATAAAATATGTAAATGCTTATTGCCATCATAAAATTGACTAAACAGGATATTTTCTGAAAAATAAATCCATTTTGAGCGTTCAACTCCCATAACCAATAAGGTTATAAAAAAGCAGATAAAAGACAAATTGAAAATCTTCGTTCCTATTACTATGTATCTTTTGGTATTGTTTGATATTGCTTTGATCTTATCTAGTATGAAGCATATTGATGAAAGCAAAATTGTTGTATTTATTCCTATTATTGTTCCCATAGAATGGGCAACTGTAATATGCGTTCCATGGGTGAAAAGATTTAAAGCCGGTATCGACAAAAGAATCGCAAGAAAAAGATTAATAAAAATCCACAGCTCAGAAAGCATCATGAAAGAATAGGAGGATGAATAAAAAATTTTCTTCTCGTTCGACAGGTTTTTCTTCCAAAGATATATGATTCGTAAAAGTATTATCCATTCTGTCATACTTACAAGATAAGCTGCATATCTTATCCAGCCAGGATTAGGAACAGCATACACATGATGTGCCCAGTTAAACATTACATTAATTAACCCAAGAAAGAAAAAGAAAAAAGCGGTTTTTGAACGGCTGTAAAAGTCGTTTTCGCTGCTTTTTTCCATTATATACATGGATGACCCGTATACCAACATATTCCAGGCTCCTACATAAGCGCCTCCCGACTTCCACTGCATTGTTAAATTCTGTATATAATTTTCTCTGAAATAGGGTAAAATCCAAAGATGAGCCTCGGTAAAATGAAAAATCATTAGTAAAATTCCGGTTGCCCACATCCAATAATAGACCGGCCACTGAGAAAAATTTCGCCACATCACACGGAAATAATAGAGTCCAAATAAAAGCCAGCCCAACAGTATGGGAATGTAGAACCAATGCGGAAACTCCAGATATTCTTTTCCTTCAAACTTCTTAAAAAGATAGCTTATGACAATCAATATTCCCGTGATAAAGAAAATCCAAAACTGCCATTTCATTATTACAGGATTCACTTTATCATTTTGTATATACCAAAAAATACCGCCCATTGCAGCCATAAAAATCCATGACAATGCAAAAAGTGTATGCAGAGGCCTTAGAACGGTGAATGGAAGATTTTCTTTAATAAAATCTGGGATAACATATTGAACACCCGATAAAAGCCCAACCAACAGGCAAAGTGCAAGACTCAACAATCCAACGAGTATATAATATAATGGATATGTGCTATTTTTCATTATTTTCTTTTTTTTGATATTGAACCCAACCTGTATATTTTATCTGTGCATTTCTGTTTGGGTAATAGCCTGTTCTGTCAACTTCTTTTAAGAATTGAAGAATATACTCCTGCTCATCTGATGAAAAATTGAATTTGGGCATAGATTTCACACCACTTATCATCATCACTTTTAAGTATTCTGCACTTTTTTGGGGATGCGAAGAAACGTTTGTTAAATCCGGCCCCATGTACCCGCCTAATCCGTATAGTTGATGACAGGCGTTGCAATTATTCTGCAGCCACAGATTTTCTCCTTTTAAAGCATTAGAGGACAATTTAATATACCCAAAGTTGGTTTTTTCTGTGTAGATTTCTTTACTATACAATGCGTAGATTACTACCAAAATAAAAAATACACTCACGTAATATTTATGCATGCTGTACTTTTTATTGAATTTTTGAACCAAAAGCAGTCATACGTCCTTCTAAATAAGAAAAATGACATACATGATATTGCCAATTTCTATTTGTGATTGAGCTGATTAATTTTGCCCCGAATTTTAAAACATTGTCAAACTCATTATGCTTCTCTTTTAATAAAGCTCTAGAAGAGTTTACATTTTTTACTTGGTCATTGACATTGAGAATAATTTCAATTTCTGTTACACTTTTCATAATGATTTGAATATGATTCTATTATATAAATCTACAAAGGATGGTACGATGAGTATTTAAAATTTAGTACTCTATCTGAATCGCAAGAGCAATATGATTTATGACACAAAAATAGAAAAAAAAAGTATAATAAGATAAAAATGTCTTATTTATAATATCTTTGTATCAGAATCAATTTTTCTTTTAAACTGGTACAAAATGGATACAAATTTATCTTCCGCCCACAAAATGTTATTTCTAAATACATTGGCATTTACCATCTGTTTTTCTTGCTGGACTTTGAATGGTGTTTTAGTTACCTATTTAGTAGATAATAATATTTTTAATTGGTCTGTAGTAGAAACAGGCTGGCTTTTAGGTATACCAATTCTCACGGGCTCAATTATGAGATTGCCATTAGGAATTCTTACAGATAAATATGGCGGAAAACCTGTTTTCTCCATCTTACTTCTTTTGTGCAGCATTCCACTTTTCCTACTTTACTTTGTAGATTCCTATTGGATGTATTTTCTGCTAAGCGCACTTTTCGGAATGGTGGGAACTGGCTTTGCAGTGGGAATCGCATTTACATCAGCTTGGTATCCTAAAGAATGGCAGGGTCGTGCTTTAGGAATTTTTGGAATGGGTAATGCAGGAGCTGCACTTACCACGTTTTTCGCACCAACTCTACTTAATTATTTTTCAGAAAACAACCCAGAAAATGGATGGAGATTACTCCCAATCATCTACGGAATCACTTTGGTTATCATTGGTTTGATTTTTTTATTTTTTGTACAGAATAAAAAAGCAGCTATTCAAAATAAATCTATCCGAGAACTTCTTGCTCCACTTTCTAAGGTTAGAGTTTGGAGATTTGGACTGTATTATTTCCTTGTCTTTGGTCTGTTTGTCGCCTTTTCTCAATGGTTAATGCCATATTATGTGAGCGTTTACAAAACATCATTGGTTTTGGGTGGACTTTTAGCCTCAGCTTTTAGTTTGCCAAGTGGTGTTATCAGAGCGTTTGGTGGCTATTTGTCTGATAAATTCGGGGCGAGAAAAGTAATGTACTGGGTTTTATATTCATCTTTAGTATTAAGCGGATTACTCATGCTTCCAAAAATGGAAATATTAACGCCGGGAAAAGGCATCACTGCTAAGAAAGCCGGAATAGTTACAGCAATAGAAAAAGAAAAAATTATCCTTAATACAGGTAAATTTGAAATTAATTCAAAACCCGAAATTCCACAACAGACCTCGGTGTTACCTGAATCTTTTTCGTGGCAGGAAGTATTAGTAAAACAAAACGAGCAGGTTCAGAAAAAGCAACTTTTAGCTCAAGGTGTTACCTTAATCAAATTTGAAGCACATATTTGGGTTTTCTCAATTCTTGTCATTCTCATAGGGATTATGTGGGGAATTGGAAAAGCCGCAGTTTATAAACACATCCCTGAATATTTCCCGAATGAAGTGGGAGTAGTTGGCGGAATGGTAGGTTTAATAGGTGGGCTTGGCGGTTTCATAGGTCCGATATTATTTGGATATCTGCTCGATTTCTCAGGATTATGGACGAGTTCATGGATTTTCGTCTTCATTGTTTCCGCTATTTCTCTGTTTTGGATGAATACTATTATTAAAAAAATGATGCACAACGAAGCTCCTCATCTCAAAGATAAAATTGAGCATGAGAACAACAACAAAGACTAAACTTTAAAAGAATAAACAATTAAAAATATGAACAATTCACATTGGTTAACCGACTACGATCCATCAAACGAAGAATTTTGGAACAAGAAAGGAAAAAAAATTGCCTGGAAAACACTGACAATAACGACGGCTGCACTTACTTTTTCTTTTGCTACATGGTTTCTTTACAGCGTTGTCGTCATCAAACTTCCCCATATCGGATTCAAATTTACCGATGACCAACTTTTCTGGATGGCAGCAATGCCCGGTCTTGCAGGCGGACTCCTGAGAATTGTAAATACTTTTTTAATTCCGATTTATGGAACGAGGAAAATCATTTCCATCAGTTCATTAATTAAAATCATTCCCTTACTAATGCTTGGTTTTGCAGTGATGAATCCTCAAACTTCTTTCACCTATTTTATGATTATCGGATTTCTACTCGGAATTGGAGGTGGAGATTTCTCTTCATTTATGCCTTCAACATCCCTTTTTTTTCCTAAAAAATCAGCGGGAACTGCACTCGGAATCCAAGCTGGCGTAGGAAACTTCGGAGTAAGTTTGGTGCAGCTTCTTTCTCCATTGATTATGAGTTTAACAATCTTTTCATTTTTAGGTGGTGGACAAATAATCGCCGAGACCGGAAAAACCATTTATCTGGAGAATATTGCATTCATTTATGTTATTCCATTATTGATAATCGGTATCTGGGCATGGTTTTCTCTAAAAAGTATTCCTGTAAAAGCTTCATTTAAAGAACAATTAGATATTTTCAAAGACAGACATACTTTGTACTGTACGATGACCTATATTATGACGTTTGGTATTTTTGCAGGCTTTTCAGCAGCTTTTCCGTTAATGATAAAAAATCTATATCTTCCCTTAGATAAAAATTTGGCCCCTTTGCAATATGCTTTTTACGGTCCGCTTATTGGCTCAGCATCAAGAATAATTTTCGGAAAAGTTGCCGATAAAATTGGAGGTGCTCTTCTCACTCATATTACAGGAATTTCTTTAATAATCTTACTTACAAGATTAATTCTTGGTGGCTATTTAACTCCTACTTCACCGGATCAATTTCAAGGATTTTTACTGATTGTTTTAGCCATTTTCTTCTTTACCGGTGTTGGAAATGCGGCCACCTTCAAACAATTTCCTACCATCTTTGCCAAATCACCAAGAAAAGCGGCAGGTGTAATTGGTTTCACATCAGCAATTGCGGCGTTCGGACCATTCGTGTTTAATGTTTTGATTACTCAATCCCGAGCAATTTCCGGAGATGCGCGATTATTTTTCTGGTTTTTAGTTTTCGGATGCGTAATGGCTACTGGTGTGAATTGGTATTTCTACACGAGAAAAGGCTGTGAAAGACCTTGCTAAGTTCTGCTACTAATTTGTTTAATAAAAAAGTAATGAAAAAAATAACGATTATTCTACTCTTGCTTTCAATATTCCTAAATATAGGTTTGATCTATAAATTCTTTTACGAGGGTGAGAAAGTAATTTTAGCAAAAGACGGAAGATCCGAAATAAAGATGACTGGAGAAAACCGTGAGTTTGTGATGACAGAAATGCGTGGCTTTTTGGAAAGTGTTCAGAAAATCAACGAAGGAATTGCCAAAAACAATCCCGAAATAATTACAAAAGTCGGTCAGCAATCAGGAACCTGCAAAGTAGATGTTGTTCCTCAAGGATTGGTTAGATCTCTACCGTATGAATTTAAACAAATGGGATTTCAGACCCATGAGCTTTTTGATGCGATATCGAAAATAGCAAAAAAAAATTATGACCGTCAGCAAACTCAAGAGAAACTCAATCAACTGTTGAACAATTGTGTTGCATGTCATAAAACTTATAAAATTTCTGTTGAAAAATAATTGATATGGTACAAAAATCAATAACCTTTGTTTCTATTTTTTTTATTTTAGGAAATGTCAATGCTCAGGTTGATAGCCTAAAAATGAATATAGATTTCCGAACAAGAGCCGAACTGGATAACGGAGCAAGAACAATAATGCCAAAAGGAAAATCACCTGAAACAACGATTGCTTCCAGGGCACGTTTTGGCATAGATTATTATTATAAAAATTTGGAACTTTATATCTCTGCGCAAGATACCCGCACTTGGGGTGAGACTTCGTCAAACGCAAGCAAAAATCAAAATTTCATTCTAAATGAAGCATGGGCAAAATATCAGGTTTCAGAGAAATTCTCATTAAAGTTAGGTCGCCAAATTCTTTCTTACGATAATGAAAGACTTATTGGAACACTCGACTGGATGATGCAGGGACGAAGTTTTGATGCATTAAAGGGTATTTATAAATTAAGCCTAAATTCAAAATTAGAAACTGTAGTAACTTATAATAATGACGACAATGATCTAAATGATTTTCCCGATAAAGAAATTTATACTATTTCGGAAGCGGGAGAAATAACAAAGTCTTTGCAGATCATTCATTATCAATATATCGGAAAGAAAAATTTTGAATTCTCTGCGATCGCTATGAATAATATATTACAGAATCCATCCGGAACCCATTACGATATGCTTACAATAGGAATTAATACAAAAAAATACTTGGAAAATATCGGCTTCTTTGGTTCAGCATATTATCAAACCGGAAAAAATACACTTGCGCAGAGTAAAAATGCTTATCAGTTTTCTGGGAATATTGACTTTACTCTTCATCCAAAATTCAACTTTGTTTTGGGAACAGAATGGCTTTCAGGGAAGAATTACGATACCGAATCCAGCAAAAATAAATCCTTCAGTCCGTTATACGGCACCAATCATTTTTATAACGGATTTATGGATTACTTTTATTTTGGAACAAGCCATTTTAACAGTTTTGGACTGAATGATTATTATTTAAAATCAAATTTAAAATTCAGTCAAAATTCATTGTTACAAGCTAATTTACATGCTTTTACCTCTAATGGAAAAATGGGTTATTCTGATTTTGGTCAAAAAATATCCACCTATTTAGGAACAGAGCTAGACTTTGTTTTCACCCATAAAGTCGGAAAAATGATTACAGCAAATGTGGGTCATTCTTTCATGTTTTCAGGGGAAAGCATGAAATTCCTTAAGAATGTCTCAGACCTTAAAAATGTACAGACATGGACGTGGGTGGGTTTGAAAATTATGCCCAATTTTAGATTGAAATAATATTTAGAAAGACATTTGTCTAGACCTGAAATAACGATACACAAAAAAGAATCGTTATGAAAGAACCATTAGAATCGCTTTATGTAAAGCGTACACAGAAAGATTACAGTTTAAGTTTGAAACTTCAGATTGTAAAAGAAA
>NZ_JBPCHW010000040.1:0-13845 GCF_051011795.1 Chryseobacterium sp. RLHN22 | reverse complement strand
AATTTCATCATCAGAAATCATAGCAGAAATTTTAGTTAAATATTTGAATTTCAATACCTTGAATATACTAATTTTTCTGCTTTTTTGTATCATAAATTTATTTATTATTATCCCGAACTCACGTTAAATTAGATTGTAAATCGATTAATGAAACAAAAAGAAAATTGATATATGATATTAGTAAATTTCAATTTGATATTCTTGATTATAAAAACAATGTATCAAAGGAGATTTATTACATTTTCTACAAACAAGATATTGATAACTTGACTATAAAAGAATTTATTTTAGCATTTAGAGAAAAGTTCTGTATAAAAGAAAACACTATATATTTATTTAATAATAATAAAGTTAAATCATTAATAGACATATTACAGAAAAGTGAAGAAGAGTACATTTTTTACGCAGATTCTATAATAACAATTAGTGATAGTGAGGAAGATATAGATATATATAATCCTTTAAAAGATTCTAAGTATGAAGAAATATTAAAAAACAAATGAAAAAACTAACCATATTAACCGGCGCAGGAATCAGTGCCGAAAGCGGGATAAAAACTTTCAGAGACGGAGACGGTCTTTGGGAAAATCATAGTATCACGGATGTGGCAAGTCCGGAAGGATGGCGAAAAGACAGAGCTTTGGTATTGGAATTTTATAACCAGAGACGTCGCCAGCTTCATGAAGTGGAACCCAATGATGCACACAAATTGTTAGCCGAATTAGAAAAGTATTTCGATGTTCAGATCATCACACAAAACATCGACGATTTGCACGAAAGAGCGGGTTCTACGAATATCATCCATATTCACGGAGAATTGTTCAAATCATGTTCCTGCAATAATAAAGGTCTGATTTACGAACAAAAAGGCGACATCAATATCGGAGATAAGGCAGAAGACGGGGCTCAATTGCGACCTTTCATTGTTTGGTTCGGAGAAGATGTTCCGTTGATGTATGAAGCATCAAAAAAGGCAAAAGAAGCAGATATTTTCCTGGTAATCGGAACTTCTTTGCAGGTGTATCCGGCTGCAGGATTAATTCACGATATTAAAGACGACTGTCTTTTAATCGTTATCAATCCTAATGAAACCGGTTTTGGATACGGTCAAAGAGCCGTTGTGATGAAAGAAACGGCAACGCAGGGAATGAAATTGCTGTTTGATAAATTGATAAATCTTGCGTAATGGAAAATATAGTAAAAGCAGGAATCTTCGGAGTTTGTATCGGTGATGCTTTGGGTGTTCCGGTGGAATTTAAAACTCGAGAATTATTAAAAAGTTTTCCTGTTGAAAATATGCGGGAATTTGGTTCCTGGAATCAACCTAAAGGAACTTGGAGTGATGACAGTTCATTGACACTTTGTATTGCAGAACAATTAACTAAAGGATATGATCTTGAAAAGATTGGAGAAAACTTTGTGAAATGGGTGAAATATGGACATTGGACAGCTCATGGAAGACTTTTCGATATTGGCGGAACAACAAGGCATTCCATTGCAAGATTAATGAAAGGGGAAAGCGCCAGATTTTCAGGCAATATCTTTGAAGAAGACAATGGGAACGGTTCTTTGATGAGAACTCTTCCCTTGGCTTTTTATCTTAAAGATGTAGAAAATATTGAGAAATTATATCAAACCGTAAAAGAAGTTTCATCGATTACTCACGGACATTTCCGTTCAGTTTTTGCGTGCTTTATCTATGTGATTTTTGCGATTGAATTGATTAAAAGAAAAGATAAAAAAGAAGCATATCATCATACCCAAAAAACAGCTTTGGAATTTGCAGAAAATCAGGGTTTTAACCTGAAAGAGGTCCAGCTTTTTGATAGAGTTTTAAAGAATGACATTTCAGAATATAATGAAGATACCATTAGTTCCGGCGGTTATGTTCTTCATAGTTTAGAAGCTTCATTATGGTGTTTTCTAAATTCTGCAAGTTATTCGGAAGCTGTTTTAAAAGCCGTCAATTTAGGAGAAGATACCGACACGACCGGAGCGATCACAGGCGGAATTGCCGGAATTTATTATGGTTTTGAAAGTATTCCTGAGGAATGGACTAATGTATTGGCGAGAAAAAATGATATTGAAAACTTATGTATTAAATTAGAAACTCAATTAATGAAATAAAATTAACCATGAACGAACAAAGAAAGAAAAAAATAAGCAAATTTATCAGCTTAGTTCTAAGACATAAACCCGAAATCATTAACTTGAATTTGGATGAAAACGGCTGGACAAGCGTGGATGAATTAATCACAAAATCAAAAAGAGATTCCTACGAAGGCTTTACCTTCGAAGAACTCGAAGAAATGGTGGAAACCAATGATAAAAAGCGTTTTATTTTTAATGAAGATAAAACGAGAATCCGGGCCAATCAGGGGCATTCGATTGATATTGATTTAGCATTGAAACCACAACAACCGCCAGAATTTTTGTATCACGGAACAGCTGAAAGAAATAGGGATTCTATTTTAGAAAAAGGAATTGAAAAAAGAAACCGGCAATATGTTCATTTAAGCCAGGATAAAGAAACGGCAGCCAAAGTCGGAATGCGCCACGGAAAACCTCTTATTTTGATTATTAAAACAAAAGAGATGTTTAATGATGGAATTGAGTTTTATCTTTCTGAAAACAATGTCTGGCTGACGGATTTTGTAGATGCAAAATATATTTTAAGCTAAATGAAAAGAACATTAGCAATAGGTGACATTCACGGAGGGTTCAAAGCTTTGAAACAGGTTTTGGAAAGAGCCAATGTCACCGAAAATGATAAATTAATTTTCCTGGGAGATTATGTCGATGGCTGGAGTGAGTCTTCCAAAATCATCCAATTTATGATTGAACTCTCAGAAAAGCAGGAATGTATTTTCATCAAAGGAAATCATGATGCATGGACGGAAGACTGGCTTTCTTTAGGAAATGCTCCTGATGTCTGGCTTTTCAATGGTGGACAAAGCACGGTTGATAGCTATTCTGAGTATTCTCTGGAAGAATTAGAAATCCATCTGGAGTTTTTCGAAAGAATGAAAAACTATTATGTAGATGAAGATAACCGCTTGTTTATTCATGCCGGTTATTCTTCTATGCACGGCCCTGAAAAAGAAGTCTATTCCAGCAATTACCGTTGGGACAGAACACTGTGGGAAACGGCTGTTGCGATGGATAAAAAGTTATCTAAAAACTCTGAATTGTACCCGAAAAGATTGCTTTTATACAAGGAAATTTTCATCGGTCATACGCCGACTCTGCATTTGGGAAGTGAAGAACCTATTAATAAAGCCAATGTCTGGAATTTAGATACCGGTGCTGCATTCATCGGTGCCTTGACAATCATGGATGTTGATACCAAAGAATTCTGGCAAAGCGACCCGCTTCCTAATTTATACCCTGATGAAAAAGGAAGAAATTACTATCACGTTAGATCAAAAAATCGCTGAACTTTCTTCTATAAATTCTGTAAGGAGATTTTTAAAACATAAACATCTGCGCCATCTGCAAAATCTGCGAGATAAAAAATTATACATCAAGTTTGTCATTCTGAATGGAACGAAGTGGAGTGAAGAATCTCAATGTACATATTAGATTCTTCCTTCGTCAGAATGACAAACTTGATGTTTTTTATGGTCTGAGTGAAATCAAAGATTCGACGTAGTCAAAAGTCTTGCGAAAAATATTTTCAAACATTAAAAAAATCTTTGTGAACCTTGCGTTAAAATAAATGATAAGTTTCGTGGAATTTAAGAAGGTTTTGATTTTCAGGGATTTCACTTTCGCAATTCAGGTGTTTTTCCTCTGCTTTTTATGATTTTATAGAGTGAATTTTGCTTTAGAAAAACCAATAAAAATCACATTTATGGCAACTAAAAAGCAATTTTTCGTTTCATTGGAAGGTGTGGATCTTTCAGACGAGCAGCTAAAGAACATTGATAGAGGAATTCAGAATATCGTGCTTTCCGAACTTTCTAAGTTGGATAATTCACAGGCATTCGGCGCACACAGAAATTTCAAAGAATTTTTGAGACCTTTAAGGGTGAAAGAATGGTTTCCGTGGGGAATCGTTATTTTCAAGCCTGGAATCGCAATCGACAAGCAGATTTTGGATATTCAGAACCAGATGAAAGGGTATGGAATCTGAATTTAATTCTTCAAAAAAAATGTGTCCCAGTTATTTAGGTAAAGTTGGGGCACAGCTTTTTGGGGTGGTCAACAAAGACGGAAGAGTACAGTTTATCACTCCTCTCGCCGTCACAGAAGATTTTATTGAGCGAAATGAAAATTTAGAGCAGAGATTTCGCTTTACAGGGAAATGTGTAGAAAAAGGTTGTGCTCAGTGGAATAATGAAGAATCTAAATGTTCTTTATCTAAAAAAGTTCAGAATTTAGATTTAAATAAAGATAAGGAACTATCATTTTGTCCCATTCGGTCTCAGTGCAGATGGTTTTCACAGGATGGGAAAGAAGCTTGTTTTTCGTGTAATGAGATTACCAGAAATATGGAAGAACTATTAATTAGTAAAGTAGTCTAGTCAATAGCTACTATAATAAAAAACCACGCATCATGCGTGGTTTTTTACTTCTGATTTATAAAACAATTATTGCTTTATTATTTTAACAAAAGCTTCAGCGTTATTTATTCTGATCAAATAAGCTCCTGTAATTAAAGAAGAAACATCGGTTTGTTTGTTTTCGAATTTTCCTTCTTTCACAAGCTGTCCAGACATGTTATAGATTTGATAGTAATAATCTTTCTCATCTTTTGCATCAATGTGCAGAATGTCTTTTACAGGGTTGGGATATAAAGCTAATTTATCTGTCTTTACTTTTTCTTCTACCACTTCTTTTGTGAAAGTAGTTCTGGCTTGCCCACCTGTGTTTGGTGTCACTGGAATTCCGGGAAGTGGCCCTCTTGTAGCGCCATTATCTTCTTGTTTTACGCATCTGCAGTTCATGGCAGCATAAGGGTCTACATCTGTATATTTCACAAGTATTCTTGAGAATCTGTCGAAATTCATATAGGTGCCTCTTCCGGTAAGGTTCTGCTGTAAATTGGCATACCAGATTCCTCCTGGAATACCAGCGACATTAGGATCAATTTCACTAGTTAAAGGAGCGGTGTATACTACAGACCTTTTACCTCTTATGTATCCTTTTGGATAATTACCCGTATTGTATAGGCTATTATTAAATATAAAGCCTACCGTTCTACCATAAGGATTGGTTCCTGATGGAATATGAGAAATGACCGATCCGTAATAACCCGCTTCAGAATTACCAACAGTTTGACCTTCACTTCCTGAAACAGTAACATATTCAGGGTTATTTTTTAAACTCCACGGCGAAGATTTTATTGGGGTTGTTCCTGTTTCCGGGATTCTCCAGCCATTTGGACAAGGATCAAATACCGACTTTTTGTCACCTAAGCCCCATCTTTCAGCATATAAACCATGATAATTGGGATCAAATAGCCAGTCGGAACCAAGAATATAATTAATATCTGTTCGTGTTGGATATTTTACATTTGGCATCATAAACTTTAGCGGATTTGCTACAGAATATCCAAGTATTTTTTCTATTCTTACATCTATTTTATCAGTTGTATTAATGTTGCTTTTGTAAGTGTCATAGCTTACTATATTTCTAGAACTATAATTTGCTTCTGTCAAAGTAGAATATGTAACAACACCATTATTGGTACTGCCGGTAAATACATTAAATTTAGAAAGAAGTGGTGCCACATTAGTGAATGTTGGTAAAGCGTCTTTTCTTCCCCATTGGTAATGTAATCCCTGAGAATTATTTAACTGAAGTATGTCTGCAGCCGATTGTGAATAAGAAGTTGGTGTAGCATCAATTGCACCTAGGTTTCTATCCATAATCGTTGTTTTCATGATGGTTCCATACTGAGTATAATTCACATAATTATCTGTGGTGATTGGTGTATCATTTACGTGTGTAAAAGAATTTATTGCGGTATTGGTTACCCAAATGTGCCAACTCCAATACACAGGATTAGAGATAGAACCATTGTGTAACGTAACAACTGCATTTCCCGCTTTGTTCGCATTTATCTTTACATTTATATTTGCATCTTTTGAAGACGGGTTATCAATGGTTAATTGAGTTATTAATCCGTTGTTGTCTGTCCAAAGGACATTTGCTTTTAGATCATTAAAACTTGCAGGATTTAGGATTTGGCTATTTCCTAAGTAATTGCTTTGTACCGAAAATGCTTTGCTTACAGGAATTGAAATAATCTGATCTGTTGTAGATTTTGTCACTACATAAGAGTTAGGATTATCTAACCCTATTTTATAAGTTTCTCCTTCACTGAAAAATTTAGTTTCGAAGTCATAATTGTTTTTTACGAATAGAGGATCTTTTATACATCTGCAGGCATGAGCATTGTTTGTAGGGTAATCATCTGCAGGTTTGTAGCTGTACAATCCATATACATTCGGATAGTTAGCTGCGTCAGGCTGATAATTATTAACGATCTGATCTGCAGAAGGAATTAATCTCAATGCTCCTGCAATTGATGAAATATCTCCGAAAGATGTCATTGTAGATGTCCATAGATAGGTCTCAAGCTGATCTGTGAAAGTTGCTTTCGTATGATATCTGCCATCTCCGCTTTTTCCTCTTCCGATCCAGCCTGTTCCCGGAAATACACCCATATTGTTGCCACCAACATTGGTCATATCAAAACCATATTGTGGAAATACTTTTATACCTGCAAGATATGGTTTTAAGTTAGATAATCCCGGACGTACATTTGACTGTATTCCGTCCAAATCATAAAGAGGTGTGCTCACTTTAGCTCCGTAAGGCGTAAAATCCATTCTTAGATTTTTAGTAGACGTTGCGACTAAAGCCGATGGAAGTCTCCATCCGTTTGGACACGGGTCATAAGACGATTTGTTTCTGTAAGGTTGAGGAACTGAAATATCTGTTGCCTGTATGCCAAGTGAATTATCAGACCATAAATTTGTTTTGCTTAATTCGTTGGTTTGTAATCCCTGAACTTGTCCGAACCAGTTGTAATAATACGGAACACCTGAAATGGTATTATACACGGCTGGACTTGTGGTCCCATCATCGGTTACATAGATCAGACTCAAAGGATTTTTTACTGATTCTCTGATATTGTCTGTAATGTACGCATTCGATTTATTAATGAATTTTATTAAGCTGTTAAAGTTTTTGTAATCATTAAAAGGACTGTTTGCATATTTTAATCTGGCCGCTGCATCATCATAAACAACTTTCCCTATGCTTCCCGTTATCTGGTAAAAGCTTGCGTCATAATTTGTTAATGGTGGGAAAGGATCTTTTCTACCCCATTGGTACATTAATCCGCCGCTTCTGTTCCATCCGTCGCCATTCATAGTTCCGCCAAGAGCACCCAGGTTTCTGTCCATCCAGCCCCAGTCAGAATTTGGAATAGTTTCTATCGTTCCGTCATTTAATTGTCTTTTTATATCATCATAGCTCTTGTAGGTTGAACCATTTGTAGGATCATCGGTTACCCAAACATGCCAAGACCAATAGACTACTCCATCGATTTTATAAGCTATAACAGCGTTCCCTTCTTTTACTCTATTTACAGGAACTTTTATTTCTGCATTTTCTCCGTTTCCAATAATATCCAGAACATAATTTTCTTTTGACTTTATCAGTCCCATATTGTCTTCCCACAAAACGTCGGCAGAGATTACACCTAAAGGAATGGTAGTTCCTTTCATATAATTTCCGTTTCTCCACATTTCGTAGGCCTTTTTTACAGGAATGTAGAGTCCGTCTACATTGTTACCGTTTTTGTCTTTACCTGTAAAAATGTAACTGTTTGGTGCTTTTGTCCAGTCAACTGCATCCGGTTGCGCTCCGGGATTAATTACAATACATGCCGCCGTATCGGGATTAACAGTATTACCGAAAATACCTACATAATTAATAAACTTATTAATTTCGGTTTCGATTTCGGCTAAAGGTCGGGATGTTCCGTTCCAAGCTGAGGTTACCTGTCTGTTTCGGATTGCTCCGACTCCATATATCGATGCTTTTGATGTATTACTCAGGAAAAAGTTTTCCGAACCGGGACCTCTATCCTTATTGTATAACGGAGGATAGCCATAATCATTAATGGTATTGTAATTACTCAGTGCATTAATGGTAACATGGGTTCCGTTAGCTTTATAAACTCTAAAGCCGGTTACTTTACTGATAACAATTACCACAGGTTCCTGGTCCGTAATTACAGAAGAAAGACTCTGATTAATATAATTGTAAAGATTATAATATCTGTTGACCAAAGCATTTGGATTGGTGAAATCTAAATATCCTCTTCCTGCCTGTTCACCTCCTTCTTCAGGTGGTAAAGCCCAGTTGCTGAAATTGATAAAGAAACCGGCGTTCGAAAACTTTCCGGCAAACATATAAACCGGATCGTGATAAGAATATTCCCATGGACTCGTATCGCTGCCCTGATAAATATATTTTTGAGAGCTTGCAATGGTAGCAAGATTATTCGGGTTTTCAATATTAATGACAGGAGCATCCGGATTCGAATTATCTAACGTTCCGGTTGCATTAATCGACAAAGCAATATTATCAAGCTTTCTTGGAAGCTGAAGAGAAGTCACTCTGTCTTTTACATTGGCTACTGTTCCGTCAGGATTCAGAACTACAGTTCCGGTCTTTTTTGGAGTAAACAAATAGGTGTAATCATTTTCATCAAGCAGACATTTGCCTGTGGTGTAATCTGATTGTTTGTAATGAGATACTGTTTTTTGCCATGTGATTGATTGCCAGTTAGAAAGGTTTGAGCCAGAGCTTAATTCAATCTTAATGTTTTGTAAGGCTACAGTAGATGCAGGTAATTCAAAACTTGCCGTTAAGTTTTGATTAAACGCGTTTGCGGCAATAAAAGTTTTGTTCCATACCGGAAGCCAGTTTCCCAGAGCGTCTTTGTATTTAATCGTAACAACGACATTATCACTGGTTACAGGCTTATTGAAACTGCCATTAATTACAACAGCACCTTTTTGGTTGACTGTTTGTGTAACTTCTATATTCGGGTCAAGATCCACTATACTTTGTGAGTAAATAGGGATGTGTGAAAGACCCAAAACTAAGAATAGAAACTTGAAAATAGATTTTTTTTCCATTTCATAAGTGTTTTTGAGTTAATAATTTTTTATAGATATATTTAATAGTAGACTATTTAATATGATACTTATTGTAAAAAAGATTAATTTTATACAAATATTAATCTTTTGGTCTAACTTTACAATAAGTAAAAAAAATATGACTACTTCACACACAAATGATCATTCTGTTCCTTGTCCTGTACAAAGGCTTTTGAAGCTGTTTTCCGGCAAATTAAAACCTGAGATTTTTCTTCTTGCTACAAAGTCTTCTTTAAGATTCAATACCTTATTGCGTGAAATAAAAGGAGCAAATAAACAATCTCTGGCAATTGCTTTAAAAGATCTGACGGAAGCGGATGTACTTGAAAAAGTCGTAGTCAGGAAAAAACCGCTTCATATCGAATATTACCTTACCGAAAAGGGCAAATCGATAATACCACTTTTTGAAAAACTGGAAGAAATATTATAGGCCTTCCCGTAAAGAAAGGCCTTATTGTGAAAATATCTTGCTGCTATTTTGAGCTATCTTATCTTTTAGGCAGCCCTTTTTTCAGAGCATAGTTGGCTCTTTCTATGGCTTTTCGCTCTTTCCAGTCCATATATTTCTTTTTGAATCTGGCTTTCATGATGTTATCAAAGTTTCTTTGTACAGTAAGATTCCAAAGTGAATTAGCTTTTACAGCCCAGGATTTGTCCCATGCCCGAAGTGAAATAGAAAAACTTCCGTCCAGATATTTCATCCAGTGCCACCAACCTGTTGGCATGAATAACGTATCGCCGTGTTCCAGGAAACATTCAATTCCTTCCACACCATCCAAAGCAGGGAATTTTTCGAAATCAGGATTAGAAATATCAAAATCTTCTAATGCATAGGTTGCATAGGGGAGTTTATATAGTCTTTCTTTCCATTTGTAATCGAAGAGTAAGATATGCTTTCTGCCATTAAAATGAGTATGGAAAATATGTGCTAAATCAATATCATAATGCAAGAAAGTTACAGAACCTTTCCCTCCGAAGAACATAGAAGGATATTTGTCTAAAAACCCACCCATTAATTCTTTAGGTGAAATATAATCTTCAAGAAGCTTATTTGCTTTTTTAATGGGATCAAAAAAGAAAATCCTTAAATCGGTAGGCTCTCTCTGAATCAGATCGATATAGTCTGCAAATTTCATCTCAGTAGTAGGAGCGTTGATTGGCGCCGCCGGATCTGCTTTTGAGCTGTCATACAGCGGAACTGTGACGTCTCCTACCACTTCCTTCATATAATCCATTGTCCATTTCTGGTAAGCAGGCCATTTTCTGGCCATGTTTTTTATGACAACAGGTCTTCTCTGTCTCAGATATTTTTCAAAGAACTCTTCTTTGGTAATATCATCTACGATATCTATCGGTTTCAGGATAACTCCCATTTCTTGTAAAATTTTATGTTACAAAATTATTAAATATTTATATACAGTATCTTCTTTAAGATATTTTTAATCTATGATGTTCATCACATTTTTGTTCAGACGAAGGAATGATAGTTTTTACCTTATATCAGCTGCTTTTTATTATGTAAAAGTTAAGAAAATATTAATATTTTATTCATTATATGGTGATTTTTAGCCTGATTTTTCAATATTGGTGTTAAAATTTTCACTTTAAAAGTTAAAATTTATAGGCAAAGTTAAAAATACACATTTTTATAACTATGTTTGTAGTGATAAATGATTTGTATTTAACTATCTCTGAAAATTTATATCTCTATAAAGTGTAACAAAAAACATTAACAAATAACTAATTACTCAAATAATAGATTATGAAAGGAAAAATTTACCTCTTTCTGATGATATGTTTCTCTGCGGTTGTTTTTGCGCAAAAAACAGTTTCAGGGAAAATTACAGATGAAGACGGCATTGCAATACCAAGTGCAAGTGTAACGATCGAGGAACCAGGCAAAGATGCAATTCTTGCCTACGGAATTACCAACTCTAAAGGAGAATATAAAGTAACTTTTACTTCTTCAGAATCGAATGTTGATTTAAAAGTAAAGGCATTCAACCAAAAGCCAATTACCAAACAGATCAGCAACAGCGATCAGTCTTTAACGTTCAAGATGCAGTCTGAAGCTACAGAAATTAAGGAAGTGCAGCTAAAAACGAAAATGATTACAGCAAGAGGAGACACCATTGCCTATGATCTTAAAGAGTTTGACAGCAAAAATGACCGTACTTTGGCCGATGTAATGAAAAAAATTCCGGGTATTGAAGTGAAGACAGACGGAACGATACTTTACCAGGGTAATGCAATTAATAAATTTTATGTTGAGGGAAAAGATCTAATGGAAGGTGGCTATGGTACCATAACCAACTCATTACCAAAAGATGCCATCCAAAAGCTGGAAGTTTTAGAAAATCATCAGCCTGTAAAAATGTTACAGGGGAAAATACCTTCTGATGCGGCAGCGATTAATATCAAGCTGAAAAAATCGGTAACAATGACCGGAAGAGGAGAGGTAGGTTCAGGATTTGGTGATCCCTGGCTTTGGAATCTTAAATTAACGCCTATGTTTTTCAGTAAAAAACAGCAATGGGTTGTTAATTATAAGACGAATAATATGGGTGAACAGGTAGAAAATGAAGGAAATATTCTTGGTTTTGGAAGTTCTTGGGAAGGGCGAAGAGGTAATGCTTCACAAAACAACTGGCTGGATGTAGAAAATGCAGAGGTACCTAATCTTCCTGTAAAAAGATACTTGTTCAATAATGTACATTATCTTTCTGCCAACTATCTTACCAATATAGACTCTAAAAAAGAATGGGAATTTAAAGCCAACGCAAATTATACAAATAATGCAGTGGAGAGAGAATCAAATAGTGTAACTTCGGATATCCAGCAGGGGACACAGTATACAACTAAATTTCTCAACAATTTTTATACAGATAAATTAAAGGGAGAATTGATATTCACAAAAAATGCGAAGAAAGGATTTTTTAAAAATACAACAACATTTAGTCAGTTTTGGAACGCAGATCGTGCTTTTGCAGAAAGAAATGATAAATTAGGCTATAGAGCGGGAAATGAAAGTTTACAATCACCTACTTCCTCTTTCCAAAATTCACTGAGTACAATAATTCCGTGGAAAGAAAAAATGGTTAACCTGAAATCTTATATTAATTATCAAGATGACAGACAAACTCTCGAAATTTCTCCAGCGAATTATCTCCAGTTGCCATATAAAAACTTAGTAAAGAAGGATACTATTACAAATATCAATTTTGCTCCAGGTACGACTGCCTTGCAGGATTTCAGAATAAGAACATTAGATACATCTCATTCTGCCAATATAAGTTTTACAGCTAAAGGATGGACATTTACTCCTGAAGTTGGAATTGATTTTTCTACAGACAGACTTAATACAAACTTTCAAGGAACTGCAATTCCGAATCCTATTATTCCGAATGATATTCCGCTTAATTTTAATGATTCTTCTTATGAGAATGATTTGAAATTTACAGAAATAACACCACGCGCATCATTTACTGCAAATTATAAATCAGACGCATGGAGCGTGTGGGCGAGTTTTCCCGTAAACTTCAATAATATTAAGGCAGAAGATGCATTTAGAACTGTATCAAAGACTTTAAACAAAACGACATTTACCCCCAATATTTTTGCTCAATACTCTTTTGCATCTTTTTTCAAAGCAAGTGTGAATGGTAATGTCAGTAATAACTTTGGAGATATTCAGACAGCTTATGCAGGATATATCTTAACGAGTCCTGGAGGATTTAATGTAATGAACCCGAAAAACCCGATTCCTCAAACCACTACGAAAAGCGGAGGAGTAAGATTGGAATACAGAAACCCACTAAATAATTTATTCTTCAATGTTGGTTATAGATTAAGTGATACCAAAAACAATTTATTGGCCTCAAGTGCTGTAAATGATTTAGGCTTCAGTGTTGTAGAATATATTGAAAGTGAAAATAAAAGATCTAATAATAGTTATTATGCTGAAATTGGAAAATATTTTCCAAAATTTAAAACAAATGCTTCCGTAACATTTAGTGATACTACTTCAAAATCTCAATCGAGAAGAAATAATCAGGATATCAATACCAAAGCAGACGGAAACAGTTTAGGATTTAAGTTCAATAATACTTATTTTTCATGGATGAGTGTAGATTTTAACTTTACGAAATCTTGGAATAAACAGTCTAATGGAATTATTTCGGATGACCTTGGGAAAACTGAAAGCTATAATCATAATCTGAATGTGTTCTTCTATCCAATAGAAAACCATACGATTGGTTTTTATTGGGATCAAATTAACTCAAATTTAGGAGATACAAAACTGAAAAATGGTTTCTTTGATGTTTCTTATCAGTTTAGCTGGTCAGCAAAAAAAGTAGACTTCGAATTAAAATGGATGAATATTGCTGATAAAAAAGTATTTGAGAGAATTAGTGTAGGGGATGCAACGATTATGCAAACAACTATGCAGCTAAGACCAAGCCAGGTAATGCTTGCAGTGAAATTCAATTTCAAATAATATCATTATAATATCAAATTTAAACCCCGATCAAATTTGGACTGCCCCCAAAAAGTTAGACACTTTTTAGGGGCATTTTATTTATGGGAATATCAAAATATAGTTTATCATTTAAGTTGAGTTGCATTGAAAGAATTGCAAAACATAATCTTTCGGTGCACT
>NZ_JBPCHW010000039.1:0-14998 GCF_051011795.1 Chryseobacterium sp. RLHN22 | reverse complement strand
TTTTTTCTCCCCTTCTTCCCCCCCCCCCCCCCGAAACACAGGGAAAAAGCGAGCAGTGAAAGCCGGAATTGCTCCTAAAAGCAATTGATTTAGTCAAAAAAAAAAGCTTTTAAAAAACCGTGTAACATATTTCAGATTGTGATACTTACTCAGTAAATAACAATAAAAAATATCATTATGAAAACTTTTTTAAAAAATCAGTACACTTATGTAAATCAGCTTTTAATCGTAGTAGTATCTGCAGTTTTGGGGTACAATCTTTATCAGGAAATTGTGCATCCTGAAAATTCAAGATTGACTTTAAGCATCATACTTGTGGTCTTAACTTACATCGTCGTTGAAAAATACAGCCACAAACCGGAAAAGGAAATAAAAAAATAATCATCTGCAGAGGTTTGAAGAAATTCAGACCTCTTTTGTTATGCTAAGCTTAGTAATGCCAAAAACCAAATAAAAATTACGACAGCTGTACATATCAGAAATAGAATGATGTAAAGCAAATAATCATTCCTGAATTTCCTGGAAAGCAATCGATGAATGCTATACAAGAGTATCGGAAATAAAATATTCGCTCCCAGATTGATCAATCTGTTTGAAAAAGCTATAATTTCCGGAGAATTAAAAGAATTATAAGCGCTAAACCAACATAACGACAACAGCAAAACCATAAAAATGGTCATGTACGTTGAGCGATGATTTTCTCTTTCCTCCGTATTGATAAGAAAGAAAATAGTACCAACAGCAAAAATAATCAAGAAGAGAATAAGAAAATTTTCAAACACGCGTCCAAACTATTAATTTACAAGCCAGTCTTTGAAATCTTTCACGCGTTCCCGGCTTACCGTAATTTCTTCCTGTGGCTGGAAATTAAGCTCCACTTTATAGTTGGGTGAAGTGTGGATGTTTTTGATGTAATCTGAATTAACAATAAACTGTCTGTTTACACGGAAAAACTTCTTATCGTCAAGCACATCCGTTAATTCATCTAAAGTGAAGTCTGAAGGGTAAGTTCTTTCCTGAGTCTGCAGATAAACAATTTTATTCTCACTGTAAAAGCAGCTGATTTCATTTGTCTGAACAATTTTCAGATTGTATCCTATTTTTACTAAAATTCTGGAGAGTGTTGTTTTTTCTTTTTTAATAATTTGTTTAATATCATCGGAGTTTACCGATTGATCTGAAGGAATAAACGATTTGAATTTCTCAATTGCTCCCGCAAGATCTTCATCCATGATGGGTTTGAGAAGATAATCGATACTGTTGAGCTTGAAGGCTTTCAAAGTGTATTGATCAAAAGCTGTGGTGTAAATGATGAAGGCTTTTGTCGAAATCTTTTCGAAAATGTCAAACGAAAGACCGTCACCCAAAACGATGTCAGAAAAAATAAGCTGCGGATGTTCGTTTTCAGAAAACCAGGCAATTCCTTCTTCTACCGATTCTATTTTTGCAAGAACCTCAATATCAGAAAATTCGTTCAGCATTCTCTCCAGTTTTCTTGCAGCGGGCTTTTCGTCCTCGATAATGACAGTCTTGATCATCAGATTTTGGTTTTAGTTTTAATTCCGAAATAAAAGTAATTAAATCTTTTTGTTTTTAAAAATTAATCGGCTTTTTGGTCTTTTTTAATTCTTCCTCAATGATCTTGTTTTCCCATTCCGAATCAAGAATAAAAAGTCTTAGTGCTTTTACAGCCAGAATGATTGCCCAGATTGTTAAGATGATCGAACCGTGAAATATATCTGTTTCTAAGAATTTAAAAAAGTTTCTCGTTAAGATAATCGCTGCCACAATCCCAAACCACATACAGTTTTTGTAGAATGACTTTAGTTCTTTTACTCTTTTTTGTGCGTTGTTATAATCCATGATGTTAAGTTTTTATTAGTTATTAATTAAAGTGATTTTGAATTTCTTCTCTCCTCTTCCATCAGTTCTCTTATTTTTCTTTCTTCCCAGTTTCTTCCGATTCCAAAAGTGCTAACTGCATGTAATGTAAGACCTAATCCCCATCCTAACATTGGCCAGTAAAACCACAAATGATCAGGTGCCGTTAATAGGTTTAAAATAAAAAGGAAGGGAATAACCAAACAGTAAGCACTAAGATTTCCATAAAAACTTTTAAGGTCTTTTACTCTTTTTGATGCTTTTTCATAAGCTAAATTTTCTTTGTTGAATGATAGATTTTCCATGATGTTTTATTTAAAATTAATAATTGTTTGTTTTTCTTGAGACAAATGTAGGCTGATAACCCTACTCTGTTCAACTTTAAATGACCGAACTGTAGAAAATATCTCCTGAACTGTAAAAACAGATGCTTAACCGTTTTATTTAAATCAATAGCTTAGATTGAATATTTTTTAATAAATCACATTATGAAGAATTTCTGTATTTTTGTTGTCTAATTTCCAAATCATTACAATGAAAAGAGTTTTACTTAGCTTCTGTCTGCTTCTTACTTTATCATCCGCTACATCCGTCTATTCCCAAGAATATGAAAGAGTCTGGGGAACATACTTTGGTCCTGCCGGAACGGAACTTACCGGATCTTACATAAATCAGGGAATTGTATTCGATTCTCAAAAAAACATGCACGTCAGAGGACATGTATGGCACAGTTCGATCTACAATACTTCCTACTATAATCAGTTTGTTATAGGTAGCGGATCAAATTATATTACACAAAGCAATCAAAACAATGGTTTCACAGTTCGATTCAGTCCATCAGGAATTCCCGATTATTTTGGATATTTTCCATACTTGTACTCCAATAATAACACCGTAGAATTGCTTTTAGATATTGACAGCCAGGATAATACAATAAATACTCAATCTTCCACAAATTCTTCAATAAGTGCAACACCAGGAACTTGGTTGCAGACAAATCCTCAAACGACAATTAATAATATGATTATTAAACGCTCACCGACAGGAAATGTGATTTGGGCGACCTATTTACCGGATATACTTATAAATTCAAATGTAACAACAGACCCTAATGGTAATATTTATATTGCCGGAAAAACACTTTTACAAAATCTCAGTACACCCGGCGTTTATCAAGAAAATTTTGATCAGATCTACTCACAAGGAAATATTGTGGCAAATGATTACCTGGTGAAATTAAACTCAAATGGGGAGTTGATCTGGGCAACCTATTTGCCATCTGCTGTAGCGGCGATGGAATATTACGATAATGCCCTTTACATGATTACTACAAGAAACACAAATATTGCATTAAACACAATGGCATCTCCCGGCGCTTTTCAGAGTACAGTCTCAGACTTTTCTGTTACAAAAATAAATACTCAAAACGGGCAAAGAGTATGGGGAACATATTATGGTCCGGCTTCCGCAGCATCTATATATTTTTTATACGATCTTGCAGTAAACGAAACCGGTCTTTATCTTGTGGGTACAGATTATAATTTGAACGGCGCTAATATTTTTGCAACGTCAAATGCTTACAAAACACAGGTAACCGGAGCTTCAGATTTATTTCTCACAAAATTTTCTCATGCAGGAGACAGACAGTGGAGCACATATTTCGGAGGTAATGGAGAAGATTTCAATATATTTGATAAAGTAATCGATCTGAATGGTCCAGAAATCTTCATCTGCGGAACAACATATGGCTCTACAAACAATATAGCAACACCAGGATCTTATCAGGATGCGCCACAAAGCAGCACCAGTACCTCAAACAATTCATTTTTTGCCAAATTCAATGCTGCAGGCAATTTAGACTGGAGCTCTTACTATGGAGGAACTTCTACGAATACAAGCTATCTGAAGACAATTAATATAAAATACAACAACAATTCTCTCTTTCTCTTTGGCTGTACTAATTCTAATACAGGATTTACGACTGAAGGAGCATTTATGCCTGCAAGAAATCCAAACAATACAACAGCTAACACAGGTTTTTTTGCAAGATTGAATAAAAAAGAAATCTTATCTGTAGAAGATACAAGTAAAAATAAGGATCTTGTATTGTACAACAATCCGAATAACGGAATTTTCAGCCTTTCAGGAAGTATTTTAAAGAATATGTCTTGTGTGATGACAATTTATGATATGTCCGGAAAGTTAATTCTTAAAAAGAATCTCGAACGCAATAAAGATCAGAAATTTAATTTGCAAAACCTCTTATCTTCAGGAAATTATCTGATACAGGTAAATAATGAAAAGGGAGAAAAGCTTAAAGTTTTTAAAATGACTGTAAAAAAATAGTCAAAAGTAAAAGTCAGCATTTTTCGATGCTGACTTTTATTATTTATTCTTTTCCATTAATTCCTTAATCTTTTTTTCTTCCCAATTGCTTCCTAAAATCATTGAAGGCAAAAAAACACTGAGACCATGCGCCAGAAGACCAATTCCCCAAAAGAATGGCAATTTCAGAAGATCCCATTCCCAGAATTTTTCGCCAGCGTCTAAACTCAAAGCTTTTGCAATAATAATAAAGATATTTACAAAGCAATAGACCATAAGATGAATGTAAAAGCCTTTAAGTTTTTTTACTCTTTTTGCTGCTTCCCGATAACGAATGTTTTGTCGATTATTTTCCATGATTTCTGTTTTCTTTTTCTAAAATTTCTCTGATTTTCTTTTCTTCCCAGTTTATGCCAATGGCAAAAACACTTAATCCATGGCTTGCAACCCCAATTCCCCAACCGAGCATAGGCCAGTAAAACCATAGATTTTTTGGAGAAGTAATTAAATTTAAAACAACCAAAAACGGAATGACCACACAGTAAGAAATCAAATTTCCGTAAAAGCCTTTAATTTCTTTAACTCTTTTTTTTGCCCTTTCATAAACGGCTTCGTCATCAGAAACAATCGTACTGATTGCATTTGGTTTATCATTGAGAATAGGAAGTTTTACTTTAAAATAATCCTCCGATTTTTCAATAAAAACATTTTTCTTTGTCAGTAAAGAGTACCGCTGTACAATATTTGCCAATCCTATTCCTGCACTTTCCTTAATCTGTTCGCGAATCTGCAGATTATTTTCAATACATAAGGTATCTCCTTCGGTAAAAATTCTGATCAGTAAAGGTTTTGAGGAGGTTGCTAAATTATGTTTAATGCAGTTCTCCAAAAGCAATTGTAAAGAAAGCGGGACAACAAATTTTTTCAAATATTCTTTATCCACATGAAATTCAAAATTTACGCTGTCTTCGAATCTGGTTTTCAGCAGGTCGCAGTAGATTTTTGCAAATTCAATTTCGTCTTCAACGGTAACCAATTCTTTGTCTTTCTGTTCTAAAACATATCGGTAAATCTTTGACATGGAAGCCGTAAACTTTTGTGCCTGAACCGGGTTCTCATCAATTAGCGAACTTAAAACATTCAAAGAATTAAATAAAAAATGCGGATCAAGCTGGTTTTTCAAACTTTCAAACTGGGCATTTGCTGATTTGGCAATTAATTTCTGTTCTACAACTTCTTTTTTAGACGTTTTTTTCAGTTCGTCCATAAAACCTTTTGCGTGAAGAAATGCAGAAATCAGCAACGTAATATTCAGCATAAACCAATTGGTAAAATTATATTTACCCGAAAAAAACTCCTCCGGAGTTGCCGATTTCTGAAAAACAACAAAATTGATGTAATTGCACACATATACGAGCAGGAAATTTACAACAAGCAGCGAAATGATACTTAAAACGGCACGCTTCGTGGTCGCTTCAGACCAGGGAAACTTTTTATTGAGCAATTCGTTTACAAAATGGTTTCCGAGGCCGATAAAAAACGAATACATTGAGGAAATGGCAAAAGTAAGATAGAATGCTCTGAAGCTCTTTTCTTCATTGATGAAAAGGAAAAAGAAAAGTGTGGTTCCTATCGAAACGTATGTAAGTACCAAAAGTTCTTTGCGAATGCGCATCATTTTTAAAATTGAAATTTAAATTTAATCAAAAAGTATCTCTTCTGCGAAGAAATAGTTTAAACCTTACTTTTTCGCTTCTAAACCAATAAAATATTCTGCTTCAGATTTGCCCCAGTTCGGGTCCAAAGCCGTTTTTGGTTTAAATGAATTGAATTTTTCCAAAGATTCTTTAAATAATTCCAACCCTTTTTTCTTACTACCTCCAAATTGTTCCGGTGTAAAATAAACATCTTCAGCTTTAATCAAAGTTACTCTTGGATTTTGAGGATTCAGCTGTTCAGCTTTTTTAAGTGTTTCTTCAGCCTTAGCCCCAAAAGTCATATATCTTTCCATCGGATTGACCATCATTTTCAATGAATAAATCATTTTCTGTAAAAGGTAAATTTCAGAATTGTTTTTGTCTGCTTCTTCTGCTAAATCTACAAATTTCTGCGCCTGATCCGCAACGGCTTCAAGTTCACTCATTTTATTTTCACGCATCAGAATTCTTCCTTTCTGAATTTGTGAAAACGCAGCATAATAACTTGGCTGCCATTTTCCTTTTTCTTTATCGGCAATCCTCTGCAAATCGTTTGACAGCGCATTAAAGTCTTCTGTTGTTTTGCAGGTTTCAATTTTGGTGATTTTTTCTGTCATTATTTTTTCATACTGACTTTGTGCAAAAGCAGTTAAACTCAGCATACTTAAAGCAAAACTTAAAATTAATTTTTTCATGATTTTTAAAATTTTTATTGTTGATATTTTATTATTGAACTTGATTCAACACAAAGTTCGCTAAGATCACAAATGTGACTATTTTGTTGTAAAACTTTCTTCTTGATCCCGTCAAATTTGCGATTTGTAATTTAAACAATTATTCATTTAAAGATTATTATTAATCGCATCCTGAGTCTTATCAACCCCGAAACTGATGAAAGCCCCAACAAAAACAAAAGTATTCACAGGTGGAACCACCGCCGAATTCCTTGCCCCGTCCATTGAGAAATTATACCCGTAGACATTTTTTGATCCTAAAATATTAGAAATACTTAAAACCAAAACCGTAAATGCTTTTGCATCTTTTTTACCTAAATTCGGAAGATAATTCACACTGAAATTCAATGCATTGTAATCTCTTAAACTGCCTTCTTTTCTGACGTAATATTGAGATTCTGCATTAGTTGCAATATCATAATAAGGACGACCTTTTGCATACGTATAGGAAAGATTGAGTCCTGTTTTCCATTTCGGAACAAATCTTTTGGCAACAGCTGAGATTGTATGTTCTGAAGCGAAATTCGGCTTTAAGCTTACCGGATAATTCATAAAATCTCTTTTTGAATCTAAAAACGAATAGCTGATCCAATAATCAATATTTTCAAACGTTTTTTTGTCTCTCCAGAATAGCTCTACTCCTTTCGCATAACCGTAACCGTTGTTGTTATCGGCGGTCTGTACATATTGATTTTGGCCGTCAACATAAGAAAGGTTTTTTACCTTTAACAGATCATCATACTTTTTGTAAAACGCTTCCAGTCTTAAGCTTCTCCCATCCGTTGCTCTCTGAATCTGGAAAATATAATGCTGTGACTGCTGAAAATCCATATTCGCGGGACCATTGATATATCTGCTTTCTGGATTTTGATAGAAAAGTCCGTAAGCGAATGATGTCGTCCAGTCTTTCGCCAAACGGTAAGCTAAAGCAAAACGGGGAGCGATATTGCTTTTTCCAAGGTAAGAGGAATGCTCCGCTCTCACCCCTATTTTTGCTGATAATTGATTGCTGAAACCTAAATCTGTTTCCACAAAAGCTGATGAAATCAAGTCTTTGTAATGTTTGTCTACAAAATCATTGAAATTCAGTTTTTCGCTGGTACTGTTTAATTCAAAACCTCCCCGTAAAGCACTGATCTTATTTATTTTCCTTTCTAAAACCGCTTTGAAATTGATATAATTTCCGTCTGACAGCAATTTTGTATTTCCTGTTTCCAAATCATTCTTCTGTGTCGAAAAATCAAGATCTGACCTGTTGAAAGAATAGGAAGTTCCTGCATTTAGTAAATATTTTCCGAATTTTTGCTTAAAGGATACATTATGATAGGTGTTTTTTCCTTTTAAATTAACCGAAGAAAAATCATTTTCAGGTTCCAGGCTTGGCACTTTTACTCCCATTCTGTTGGAATCGTACATTCCATAGTATTTGAAGAAACCGCCGGATTTTGTTTTAATTCTGAAATTAAAATCTGCGTTCAAACCTTGTGGTGCCTCCGAGAAATTTGTATTAAAATTAAAAACTTCCTGCATCAATTTTAAGTTGGAATAACCCAAAGTCGCTCCAAAAGATGAATTCTTATTATCACTTAATTTCTGAAATCCAGCATTTAAAAATATAGGAGAAAATCCTAAATCATAAGAACTTTGGTCCGGAAGATCAACACTTTCCAGCATCAGTGCGCCCGAAAGAGCCTGTCCGTACAATGCTGAATAACCGCCGCTTGAAAATACATTTCCTTTAAAAAGTGAAGTATTGAAACGGTCTCTCCCTGCAATCCCGGGAACTGAATTTGAGAAATAATTATTTATTAAACTTCCATCCATAAAGATTTTAGATTCTGTTCCGGTCCCGCCCCGGATGAAAAGACCTTCTGTTTCGCCTACTTTCTGAACTCCTGGAAGATAAGTCAAGGCCGATGAAATCTGCCCGTCTGCTCCGGCAGTTGTATAAATGTCAATCGGTGTCAATAAAGCGGTTGCTCTTTTCCTGTCACTCGCTTCGATCGAACCCGCGGAAACGACTACGGCATCGATTTCGTTGATCTGTTCTTTTAATTCTGTATTTACAGAAACTTCCTGGCTTTCGATGACAACAGGTTTTTCAACATCGATATATTTTGGATGCGTGAAGGTCAAGGATTTATTTCCTTTTTCTGATGTTTCGAAAGAGAAATTCCCATTCGCATCGGTTGTTGCTCCGTCGTAAGTATCTTTTAATGTAACATTTACCTCTCCTACCCCTTTATTTCTGTAGGTCACTTTCCCTGAGATCTTTGTCTGTGCAAAACTCAGTGCAAATGATAAAAAAGTAGTTAGAAATAATAATTTTGTTTTCATAGTTGTCTTATTTCGATTCAAAAGTAGAATGAATTTTTGAAGCCTATAAATTTTTGTTGCTGAGTTGTAGATTTTAGATTCTGAGTCGTAATTTTTTGTTTTTTGACTAAAAAGGGCTGTCATTCTGAACATAGACTGAAGGTCTACGAACGGAGTTCAGAAATGTAGTGAAGAATCTATGTTCGCAAAAAATAGATTCTTCCTTCGTCAGATGACAAGCGTAATGTTTTAACTTTTAACCACCCGTCAAAAATTCTTACGAATTTTCACCATGTCTTATTGATTTTTAATTAATTGGAATACAAAAATCTACGGTCATTTTTCCTTCGGGATGTTCTTTGAAATTAGTGTGATAAATTTCAAATGGAAAGGCTTTCCGAACTGAATAATTACTTTCTTTCATCCATAAAAAAAGAGAAACCCAGCATTGCTCGAAATCACTTAAGGTGACTTCACCGCTTCCGATGATGAATTTTCCGGCTTCTATAATTTCGGGAAAAACTTCGCCCTGTTGTCGTTTTAAAGGTTCATCCAAAAGCATACAGGCATGAATTCTTACTTTGTCCGGTGGCGTAACTTTAAAGCTGTCATGGTAAACAGAAATCATTTTCACATTCTCTCCTGGAAATAAGTTTTTCGTTTTGGCCCAATCAACCAGCGTATTGAAAGAAGATTCCACATTGGCAATTCCTAAGCTCATTACGGCAGCCAGATTCATTTCGGGAAGTGCTGTTACTTTGATTTTTAAATGCATATTTGTCCAGTTTAATAGGTTTTCAATATTGCAAATGTATTGGTCGAAAACCGTATCGATTTGTCCGTTCTTGCTTTGTTTTGCCTGGATCTTATGAAAATTTTCAGGAGCCGATTTACGAAATTCGGAGGGTGATTTTCCGTAATATTTTTTGAAGGTTTTATTAAAACCCGAATGATTGGAAAAACCGAACTGATGATAAATATCTTTTATACTTAAATTCTTTCTTAAAGCTAAATAAAAGGCACTTTTTTCGATCCTTTTCCTGATAATATAGTTCTGCAAAGTTTCCCCGACAATCAGCCTGAAAATCCTGTGAAAATGAAAAGGTGAATACGCTGCAATCTCTGCAACTTTTTCTAAGGAAAGTTCCGCATCAAGATTATTATCAATGTATTGAATCGCTTTTATGATTCTTTTCTTGTATTCTTCCACCTCAACGTGTTTCCGGCAAAGATATCAAGATAGGATGAAAATTATTTGTCAATTATTGCTAATTGTGACAAAAAAGAATGCCGTTTCGGGAAATCTTTTTTAATTTTATTGTAAATCACTTTAAATCATTAAAAATGAAAAGTAAAACATTAGCATTACTAACGGGATGTGCGTTATTTTCCGTTTCCTGCTCAATATCAAAAAGCTACGATATTATTCCTAAAAGCGGAACAGAAACAGGCGGAACAGCAAAATTTACTCAAAACGGTAATGAAGTTGTTCTTGACCTTGAGGTCACAAAATTAACTCCAGGAATTCATGCAGTACACATCCATGAGAAAGGCGATTGCTCTGCTCCTGATGCTGCATCTGCAGGCGGACACTGGAATCCGGGAAGTCAAAATCACGGAAAATGGGGCGAAAATCAGTTCCATATGGGGGACATCGGAAATCTCGTGGCAGATAAAGACGGTAAAGCAAAGCTTACTTTCAAAACTGATAAATGGTGTCTTGATTGTGTAGAAGAAAGTAAAAATATTATCGGAAAAGGGTTAATTATTCATGCCGATAAAGATGATTTCCAGACACAGCCAACCGGAAATGCTGGAGGAAGAGTGGGTTGTATTGAAATTAAATAGAGAAAATTTTAAATTCATCCTGATAAATAAATCAACTTATCAGGATGAATTAAATAAGTACTTGATTACTTTGAAAACTTATCAGGATAAGTTTAGAAATAAAAAAACCACTAATTCTCGTTAGTGGTTTTTCTTTATTAATAAGCTTTACTGCTTTGCTTTCATATCAGCTATGATGTTCATTGCTTCCTGTAAGTAAGAGTCTTTTCTAAGATTTTTGATCCACATTTCAGACTTCTTTTTGAACACCTCATCTTTTTTCTCTCTTTCAATTTCTGCAGGGTACATTGCAAACTTCAATCCATTGTCATACTTTGTAAGCTTTTTGAATTTTTCGATCTGCGCTTTTCTCTGCTTCATTAATTCGTTGAACTTATTGATATTTAAAGTAATGGTTTCTTCTTTATCCAGCTGCTCTCTCCATTGTGCAGATTCCAGCAACAGCTGATAATTTGCATTTTTAGCCATTCTGTCGTTGCTGGCTTTTTCCAATGCTTTCACATCGAAATAATTTACTTTCTGGAAAGAGGCACTCGGAATTTTATCCCAAGCCAAAGCAAAATCATCATATCTTTCACCGATCTCCGCATAAGTAAAAAAGTCCTTCATCTGAATATCAGAAACAATTCCTTTTCTTTGATTTGATTCTCCTGTAACTCTATAGAATTTTTGAATCGTAAGTTTCAAAGATCCGAAATCGTCTTCAGTGTTCAGGAATCTGTTAAGGTCCACAAAAGTCTGCACCGTACCTTTTCCATAAGATTGTGGCGATCCAACAATTACAGCTCTCCCGTAATCCTGCATTGCGCCTGCCAAAATTTCTGAAGCCGAAGCCGAAATTTCATTCTGCATAATAACCAAAGGCCCGGTCCAGATAGGAGTTTCCTGCTTGTTTTTCAAAGTCTGGATCTTTCCGTTGCTGTCTTTTACCTGAACGTAAGGACCTGCATTCATAAACAATCCCATAATGTCACCGACTTCCGTTAATGAACCACCTCCATTATTTCTAAGGTCTAAAACAATTCCTTCGATATTCTGAGCTTTCAATTTAATGATCTCATTTTTGATGTCATCAGAAGCATTCCTTCCTTTTTCATCTTCAAAATCGGCATTAAAACTTGGTAAATTGATGAATCCGTATTTTTTACCGTCCGGAGAGTTTACAATAATACTTTTTGCAAACGTATCTTCAATCGCCACTTCTTCACGAATCATTGTTACTTCCACAATTGTTTTATCTTTTTTCTGAACCGTTAACGTCACCGGAGTTCCTTTTTCCCCTCTGATTAATCGTACAGCTTCATCAGACAGCATTCCTACTACATTCACCGCTTCTTCATTCGGTTTAGACTTTACCTTTAAAATTTTATCACCTTCAGAAAGTTTTTTAGATTTCCATGCAGGAGCTCCAATTGAAAGTGCTCCCAAATAAAGATTTCCTTTTTTCTCTTGGATAATCGCACCAATTCCGATCACCTTTCCTTTGAACTGAGTATCAAAATCTTCTTTATCTTTTGGAGAATAATAGTTGGTATGCGGGTCAAAGACTTCTGTATAAGCATTCATATACACCGAGAACCAATCCATCTTCTTTCTCTTTTTGAATCTGGTGAACGTTTCTTTTACCAAATCTTTTACTTCATCAGTTGCTTTTGTAAGCTTCTGTTGTGGAGAAAGAATTTCTAATTTAATGGTATCTTTCAGCTTAAATTTCTGTACAGAATCTTTCTTTTCTTTTTGAGCTTCTTCTTTGCTGTTCATCGATTCAATTTCCTGAAGAATATTGTATTTGATGAATTTTTTCCACTCGTTGTATTGCTCTTTCTGGTCTGCAGGAACTTTTTTCAGTTTAGATTCCAGTGTAAGAGTTTCATCTTCTTCCAAATTGATTGGCTTGCTGAAAATATCCTGAGTCATTTTATCGATTTCGTCGACTCTTTGGTACAGTCTGTCGATGGTCAGTTTATAAAACTGCAAATCTCCCTGGTTAATGTAATCGTCAAGCTTGTTTTCATGCTTTCCAAATTCATTCATATCAGACTGAAGGAAATATCTTTTTCCCGGATCGATCATTTCAAAATAATGCTTGTAAACATCTTTTGAATAGGCATCATTGATAGGTTTCGGGCTGTAATGTAAGTATGAAAGAGTGTTTTTAACGCTCACCATTATCGTCTGCATTTTTTCGTCATCATTTTTAGGCGAATTGAAACAAAACATAAGACTTGTTAATGGAATAAAGAGTAAAAATTTATTGAGTTTAAAATTTTTCCACATAAATCTTTAGAGTATAATATATTATTTAATAAAAATGGTTTGCCAATAAGTCTCTAAAATTTAAAGGCTGTTACAAACTATCAAATTTAATACCTTATTTAGAAATAACCGTTAAATTTCAGTTTTTTTTAATAATAAAACACAGGAAATGCTAATCCTTTGATTTTCTGTACAAAACTTTGTTCAACATAAATTAAATTAAAGCTGTCTTTACAGCAAAGCTTTATTCTTATCTTTGTTAAAATTAAATATACAATATGGAAAAACCCCTAATTCTGGTTACAAATGACGACGGAATCACTGCTCCGGGAATCAGAAACTTAGTAGAATTTATGAATGAGATAGGAGAAGTAATTGTGGTGGCTCCCAACTCGCCTCAAAGCGGAAAAGGTCACGCCATTACCATCAACTCCACATTAAGCTATGAAGAAGTACATTTAGACGGTCCGCAAAGAGATTTCTCGTGCAGCGGAACACCTGTTGACTGTGTAAAAATGGCTTTAGATAAAATACTTCCAAGAAGACCGGATATTGTAGTTTCCGGAATTAATCACGGTGCAAATTCATCCATCAATGTAATTTACTCGGGAACAATGTCTGCTGCTGTGGAAGGCGGTGTAGAAGGTTTGCCATCCATTGGCTTCTCGCTTTTAGATTTCAGTTGGGAAGCAGATTTTACGCAGGCTAAAGAATATATTCAGGGAATTGTAAGAAAGACTTTGGAAAACCCGATGCCTAAAGGTGTTGTTTTAAATGTAAATATTCCGAAACTTACCAAAGAAGAAATTAAAGGTGTGAAAATCTGCAAACAGGCTCACGCAAAATGGGAAGAAAGTTTTGATGAAAGAATCAATCCGCACGGAAAGAAATACTATTGGTTAACTGGCTATTTCAACAATATGGATGAATCTGAAGATGCTGATGAAACTGCTTTGGCAAACGGTTATATTTCAATCGTTCCTGTAAAATTTGATTTAACTGCTTACGAATATATGAATACTTTGAGTGAGGTGATGAAATTTGATTAGTATGTACGATAAACTTAATAATCCGGTATACTATTCACTTAACGAATTTCATAGTAAGTTTTGCTTAAATTTTGGAGATACAAAATTTTATGATCCGGAAGTTGCAACATTTGGCGGAGCCTCAAATATTTCAGCTGAAAAAGACCTCGCAGAATATTCAAAAATCTGTGATGACTTTATTATTTTCGGGGTAAAACCATTTGTAAGCAGTAATTTTCCTCAGTTTTCTCAGTTAGTCTGCGATCAATACATTCTCGAAAAACGAATAGAAATTGATTACACAGAGGACATTGTTCAACTGAAGGAAGAAAACCATGGAGAATTATTATCCTTTATTAGAAAATTTTATCCATACTACTTTAAAAGCAGAACTCCTGAATTGGGTCGTTATTTTGGAATTTTTAATAATGAAAAACTTGTTGCCGTTACAGGTGAAAGAATGCAAATGAATGACATGACGGAAGTAAGTGCCGTTATTACAGATACAGATTATCTTGGTAAAGGCTATGCAAAACAGCTGGTTGCTTTCGTTTCGGAGAAAATCTTCGCTGACGGAAAAACTCCTTTTTTACATGTTGCTGAAAACAACTCTGGCGCAAAAAAACTTTATGAAAAGCTTGGCTTTGATCTGAGAGGTAAGATAAATCTTTGGGGTTGTAAAGGCTTAAAATAAACCTTTTCTCAATTAATCCCACGGATTTTAGTGATTAACACAGATTTTTACGCAATCATCCCATAAAAATCTGTGGAATCAGTGGGAAATTTAATTAACGTGAGTTCGATTTAAGCAGCGATTAATCTATCTTTGTCAATAATGTCTTCATTGGTGTTTATTGATGGTTTTTTATCAAAGAATGAATAAGCAGCTAAAGCCGATAAAATATTCAGAACA
>NZ_JBPCHW010000038.1:0-15310 GCF_051011795.1 Chryseobacterium sp. RLHN22 | reverse complement strand
GAGTGCACCGAAAGATTATGTTTTGCAATTCTTTCAATGCAACTCAACTTAAATGATAAACTATATTTTGATATTCCCATAAATAAAATGCCCCTAAAAAGTGTCTAACTTTTTGGGGGCAGTCCAGAGGAGCCGGAATTTTTATTTATAACGATCTAATTTAGTTTGTCATATTAATTCTTAGATTCGGTAGCTTAATCTGTACTTGATCAATCTCAGAATTGGGAACATTATTCCCATTCAGATAAATTACTTTCAACTTTTTCATCTTTTCAATTCCGACGGGGAATGCTGTGATTTTATTATTTCTGATATCTAAAACTTCAAGATTTTCAAGATTGTAAATTTCCGGTAAGTCTTCATTGGAAATATTGTTATCATTAATAAATAGACCTGTTAAGCTTTTCATTTTAGACATTCCGGTAGGAAAAGATTCAATATTATTTTTATAAATATCAAGTCTTTTTAAATTTTCAAGGTCATAAATTGAAGCAGGAAAAACTTTGAAAAAGTTATTATGTAAATTCAGAGTTTTAAGCTCACGGAGCTTAGAAAAACTGTTTGGTAATTTTTCCAGACTGTTATTTGAAAGTGACAAATCCTGCAGACTACTCAAACTCCCTATTTCTTCAGGAAGAGCCGTCATTAAATTAGCCGAACAAGAAAGTGATTCAAGATTCACCAAATTTTTAATCGTTGAAGGTAAATTAAGATCTTTCGATTTTACATTTTCTCTGCTTCTTTGGTCTAATCCTCGGGTAAGCATTAATTTTTTCAGCGTCTTCAATTTTCCTATTTCTTTCGGGAAAGAGAAATAGCTGTATCTTATAAACTCTAGCTCTTCAAGACCTTTTAAATTAAAAATCTGCAAAGGTATTGTTTCACTTTGCATATTGTGAATATTCAGAATCTTAAGATTATCTAAAGAAGCAAATTCCTTTGGAAAATCTGTAATACCGTGACCACCCGTTATCACAAATTTTTCAAGATTTTTAAAATTTGAAATTTTCGGAGGAATTGATTTTAAATTATCAGATTCACTGATAATTAAAGTTTTCACATTCCACGAAAAGATATTGTCCGGAATTTTATCAACTTGTCTTAGCAAAACACGATCGCTCTCCTTCGACAAATCCGTTTGTTCTGCAGGAGGCATTCTCATGGCTTCCTGAAATTGAGAGAAGCCTAAGTTAAATAGAAAACAAAATGAAGCAAAAGCAATTTTTTTCATATTCTAGTGGGTTAAAAACTCTTCTAAAGAAACCGTTTTCTGTTCACCGGTTTCAAGGTTTTTGAAGGTTACCGTTCCGTTTTTAAGCTCTTCTTCGCCTAAGAAAACAAGATTTTTAATCCCTTTCTTTTCTGCATACGTAAACTGCTTTCCGATTTTAGCATTTTCAGGATACAATTCTGCGGAAATTCCTTTTTCTCTTAATTGAATGATTAATCTTAAAGCTTCCAAAGTTTCTTCGCCACCAAAATTAGCAAAAAGATATTCTACGTTTGAGGTAGCTTCTTCAGGGAAAAGATTCAATTCTTCCATTACAAGATAAATTCTATCGAGACCAAACGAAATACCAATTCCGGGAACATTTTTCACGCCGAAAACTTCTGTAAGATTATCATATCTTCCACCGCCGCCGATAGAACCCATTTGCGCTTCATCCGCTTTTACTTCGAAAATTGCTCCGGTGTAATAATCTAAACCACGAGCTAAAGTAATATCAAAAACAAGATTCTGAATATCAACGCCAAGATTTAAAGATTGAGTAATGACATATTCCAATTCTTCAACACCTTTTAAACCAATTTCATTTCCAGCAAATTTTTCTTTTAGCTGAAGAAGATTTTCCAAAGCATCATCAGATTGATTGAATAGGAAATCTAGTTTATCAATAGATTCCTGAGAAATTTCTCTCTCCAGAAGTTCCTTCACAACTCCATCTTTTCCGATCTTATCTAATTTATCAAGAGCAACCGTAAAATCAATCAATTTATCCGTAATTCCTGCATATTCTGCTAAACCTGAAAGTATTTTTCTGTTGTTGATATGAATCGTCACAGAAACTTTTAGTTCAGCAAAAGATTTTAGGTATAATTGTATCAAATCAACTTCCTGCAAAAGACTTTCACTTCCTACAACATCGGCATCACACTGATAAAACTCCCTGAATCTACCTTTTTGCGGACGATCTGCTCTCCAAACCGGCTGAATTTGATAACGTTTGTACGGAAAGGTAAGTTTACCGTGATTCATAGCTACAAATCTTGCGAAAGGAACTGTCAAATCGTAGCGAAGAGCTTTGTCTGTTAGGTTTTCAGAGCTGAAAGGTTTGTCTAAAGCTTTTTGAAAATCAGCAAGCATTTGAGTTTTTTTATCATCTTTAGCTTCATTGATACTTGAATTTAAGATTTTAAAAATCAAACGATCTCCTTCTTCTCCATATTTTCCGGTTAATGTTGAAAGATTTTCAAAACTTGGCGTTTCCAAAGGCTGAAAACCAAAAAGTTCAAAATTTTTCTGTAATATATTGATGATGTATTTTCTTCTCGAAACTTCCAGCGATGTAAAATCTCTTGTCCCTTTTGCTAAGCTTGGCTTCATTTTTTATAAATGATAATTGATTGTTGATAAATGATATTGAGTGCAAAAATAAGGAATTGAAAGGACTTTTAAATCAATAAAAAAGCCGGAGACTATAATTTCACCGGCTTCATATAATCACTTGTGTTTTGGTATTGATTACTCATTACACACTTTCCAGTATTTCAAGAATTTCTTCGCCATAATTTTCAATTTTATGCTTTCCGAAACCTTTGATGTCTAAAAGCTCCTCTTTCTTGGCAGGTTTATATTTTGCTACAGAAATCAATTCTTTATTGGTCGCAATAAAATAAGTCGGAAGATTCTGTTCCTTTGCTTTTTCGGAGCGCCAAAGTTTGAGAGCATCCAGAATCTTGATTTCATCGCTGCTCAATATTTCATCTTCGGCGGAGTATTTTACGGTTTTAGAATCTTTTACACTTGTCTTAGTAATGGCAGATTCTATGTCATTGAAATACAATACAACCGACCAAAACTGTTCGTCATGAATGAAAGCCGTCTCGGTTTTAATAATTTCGTGTGTTTCAAGGAAATTATCAATTACTTTTTGGTCTTCATGCAGAAATTCATCTGCAATTCTGATTTTTAAAACTTTTATTTTCATCGTAGGTGATTTTAAAGTTTAATAATTACTTATTTGACAATCCGTTTATAATACTAAAATTATTTAACGCAAAGAGCGCAAAGATTTTTTTTTAACTACTAACTGTTTTCAAGTTCGCAAAGGCGTAAACTTAGCAAAGAACTCAAAGTTTCGAGCAAAAAAATATAGATCAATAAACGGATATTTAATTTTATTTACCGCCCAAAAGCAGGAGCTCATCTACTCTTATTTCTGTAATATATCTTTTCACACCATCTTTATCGTCGTACGATCTGTACGTTAATTTCCCTTCAATAGCAATCTCTTTCCCTTTTGGGACATACTTCTGGAATATCTCCGCTGTTTTTCCGAATGCAACCAAATTGTGCCATTGTGTCTCTTCCACCTTTTCGCCTTTTGCGTTGGTGTAATGGTCGTTTGTAGCTAATGATACGGAAACTTTCATTCCTCCGTTTTCGAAGTTTACCGTTTCAACTTCTTTTCCTGTGAAACCGATTAAGGTTACTTTGTTTCTTAGTGACATAACTTTGTATTTTTAAAATTAATATTCAGATAAGAGACGTTCACTTGTTTTCTCAAATCTCTGTTGCAAAGATTCATCACATTAGAAAATTTAGTCGGTTATAAACTATTTAAATTCGTTTGTAGTCGTTTGAAAACGGATTAATAATTAACTATCAAATAATTACAATTTTTACTTTTTTCTTCAATTGTCTATATATTGTTTTATATTTAAACTTTTCCAGAAATACAAAAAAATAAGACTAAGAAAACTTAAAATGCAAAAATTAGATAGAATTATTGTTTCAGACAATTCATACAAAAGTAGTGACCCATACAAATTAATTGAATCAAACATTTCTGTAATTAACTTACTACGAGATGAGAGAATACATCCTGAATTCTATCATCCTGACTCAAGAATAAGCTATTACCTCGATTACTATCTTGCTCAGTATAATAATGGTAATTTTTCTCAATTTGTATGGAATTCGCAATGGGAAAATAAATTAAATGATGAAATCAGACGCGGTTTGAAAATGATTGGTGCTAAAAAACATTTAAAATTATTTATTGAACAAAGTGAAAAGGTAGATGCTCTACCGAAAGCACAGCTTGAAGATTTTCTAAAAAATGAATATTTCGGAGATAATTCGACAAGAGATTTTCTTAATAATGACCAATTTTACGAATTAAATGAAAATCTGATTACCTTAAATTCACAGTGGTTGAAAAATCATCCGGACTTAAAAGTTTTAAGTATTAGTGATATGTTCACCGAATTAGAAACATTTATCGGAAGGAAGATTAATCATTAAACAGAAAAATCAGCATTTCTACAGAAACTTTCGCAAAATGTAGAATTTAAATCGTTGCTGTAAAACGTTTATATTTTCTCAATATTTCTGTCATACAGCAATGATTTTTTTGTGATGTAAAATTTGAACGAATATTGTTTACCCCTAAAATTCAAAAAGTTTTTTAAAACTTGTAATAAAATATCACACATGATTGTTTTAATCTAAAAAAACAAGAATGAAAAGCATCTTTTTCCAGATACTATTTTTTACTTCCGTATTTACTTTTGCGCAAAGCGAATTAAAAATTACAGGTACTATTTTAAGCCAAAACAATTCAAAAATCACTCATGCAATTGATGTTTATTTATTTGATGGCGAAAATCATTTAATAAAATCAGCGATTACTCAGGATGCAAAATTTGAATTCAATCATTTAAAATCAGGAACGTATCACATCCAGGTATCTTCAGATGATACGGCTCAAAATGAAGAACCTTTCTTTTTAGAAAAAGATAAAGAACTTACTATTGTTTATAAGCCAAAAAGCAAAGAAATTGAAGAGGTTACAATTGCCGGAAAAAGAAAAAATTTCACCGTTGAAAATGGCAATATAACTCTGGAAGTTGCCAATTCACAACTGAATAAATTGCCTACTTCAGTGGATTTACTTTCGAAACTGCCGTTTATAAGAGTCGATGCAAATGGGGAAGGTTTAAATTTTGTAGGTAAAGGAGTTCCGTTACTTTATATCGATCATCAAAGAGTTGATTTTACTACTTTATCCGGAATTTCGGTGGAAGATATAAAATCAGTTGAAATCATCAGAAATCCTTCTGCAAAATACGAATCTGAGGGAAAAGCAGTTGTCAAAATCAATCTCAAAAAAAGCAGAAGAGACGGAGCTCAGCTCAGCGTTTCGGAGACGGCGATGTTTCAGAAAAAATTCAGCAATTATCTGAATGCCAATTTTCAGCATAAAAAAAACAAAACCGAATGGAAAATCAATGCAGCGTACAATCAGATTAATCACTGGGAAAGCAACGGTTTCGATTATAAAGTTCCATCAGAAAATATTGAATCAGATTACATTATAAAATCGATTACAAAACGTCCGCAAACTATTTTCGGAGCAAGTATTTATCAGGAAATCAACGAAAATGATTATGTCACTTTTTCTGTGAATACGAACTTAAGACCCGATATTGGAGATAATAATACAGCAACCAATTATTCGGAAAATGGCAATTTTAATTATACTAAAACATTAAATCATCAAAATAGCAATCGGGCAACCATCAATTCAATTTTTAATTACAATAAAAAATTGGCTAAAATTGATGCGAATATTTTTACAGGCTTTCAGTACAAAAGAGAAAGCAAGAATGTAGATTATGATTTTTATAATGATATTAATAATTCAGATTATCTGCTTAATCAGTTTAGAAATCAGCATTACTCGGGAAATGTATATTCAGGCAGAATTGATGGCGAGAAAAAATTTGGAGAAAAATATATTCTGGAATTGGGTGGAAGCTTTACCTCGGCAGAAACCAAAACTGACAATGTTACTAATTATGTCGAAAGTTTACCTATTGAATATTTTAAATATAATTTTAAAGAAAACAATATTGCATCTTATCTGAATTTTGGAACGACACTCAACAAGTGGCAATTGAAAGGTGGTTTACGTATGGAAGCAACCCGTACGAAAGGATTCGATATCGTAGAAAATGCGATCCAAATCGAAAGAAATTATGTAGACTGGTTTCCGAATGCAGAGATTACTTTTGAGCAAAACGACAAAAAAACATTTACTCTAAATTACCGTAGAAGTATTTCACGTCCCAATTACAGCAGTCTGGCTTCCGGTGGTTTATACGGAAGCCCTTATGTGGAATATGTCGGAAATCCCGATTTAGTTCCGACCTATTCAAATACAATTTCTTTTGCGATGAATCTTAATAAGTGGTCTGTGAATGCATCGGTTTATTCATCAAAAAATCCAACGGGTTACACATTGGTTTATGATGAAAACAGCCATATTTCAAAATTTATGATGGTAAATTTTGATAAGGATCTCGGAGCGAGTGTAGGTCTGGATTATCCGTTTACCTGGAAAAAGTGGACTTCGCAAAACAGTCTTTCCCTTAACTATGATAAAACAGTAGATTCTTTGGCAATACAGAAAAAGTCTACCCCTTATCTTTATTTTTCGACCAACAATACAGTAGCTTTATGGAAGTATCTTAGCTTTTTGCTGGATGGATCTTACATTACAAAACGTATAGAAGGTTTGTACGAAGGTAATGCGATGTGTCTTGTAAATCTTGGTCTTACTTCTTCAGTTTCAGATTTTGATTTTACTTTCCGCTACAATGACGTCTTCAGACAGATGGATTATGTTCAGAAAATGACCTATCAGAAAATAGAATCGACAGGAACTTTTTACGGTAACACTCCTACTCTTTCAATTGCTGTAAAATACAATTTCGGTAAACTGAGAAAATCGAATTATAAAGAAAATACCGTCAATGAAAATTCGAATAGGTTATAATTTAAGTTTTAAATTCCATTTGCATTCTAAATTTTATTTTTTCTAAAATAAGTGAAACGGCTTTGTTTATCTTTATTTTGAATGTTTTTTCTATAATTCTTAGTTTATCCTTGCGATAATTTAAACGCAAAGAAATACAAAGTTTTACATAAATTTAATGTATATATTTTAAATTTTCTCTAAGAGTATCAAGCAAATTCTCTCCTGAAATTAGAATGCTGTGTCGCCGTAAAATAATCACAGAAAACCTGATAAACTGCAGAATCGGTATGACTACCTTTAATTCCTAACTGAAAATAAATCTCCAAAATCTGATGCGACAAACTTTCCACCAAAGCTGAAGAATAATCATGAATTTCTGATTGTTTATTAGAAATGATCAACTTAGAATCATTGAGCAAAGATTCTATTTCATCCGCAAATTCAATCACATTTTCCATTTCGTTTTCTATCTTTTTATTGAAAAAGTCTAAGTCAAGATGAGGTCGGATATTGGCTGCCTCCTCTGCAAAATGAGAAGCCATCCCGAGATAATTGACCAATAAAGTTAAATCCGCAAAAATTCTGAACGGAATTTTATCTAAAACATCATTCGTAAAAAATTCATCATAGATAAAACTGTAATCTTCGGAAACTTTCACATTCTCAACTGTAAAAGAATAGGTTCCGGTTGCTTTCATACCCATCGATTTCCAGTTCGGGATAATCTCAGCCTGATTTTTAGAAATAACAAATGAACGAATCATTTCAGAACCCGATTCATCTAACAAAGGTTTTCCGTTTTCAGTCAATCGAGCATTTAAAGTAAAGTGACTTAAATGCGGAGCTCCGGTTGCAAAATGCCAAAGCCCATTGATGAGAAAAGTTCCGTCTGTCTGCTTTTCTGCAGTTCCGCCTACCATTCCACTTCCTCCGAAACAGGTTTTAGCATCAGAAAAAAGCTCTTTTGCAATTTCAGGTTTTAAGTTTCTTGAGAAAAAGTTGGCTCCTGAACATAAAGTTAACATCCAGCCTAAACTTCCATCAATTTTTGACCAGTCGAAAAGTATTTTTAAACCTTGATTTAAACGTAAACCCAATCCGCCATAAACTTTTGGGACCCAGATCTGAAGCAATCTTTCCTGATGAATTTGATCGATAATTTCAAACGGAACTTCAGAAACACCATGCATTTTTTCTCTTAATTCTTTATGCGAAAACATTGTTCTGATATTGATTTAGAATAGTTTTTTATACTTATTGATTCTTTTCTGTTTCTGTTTCTGTTTCTGTTTCTGTTTCTGTCTCTCGTTGATTAAGCAGATTTTGCAGATAAAATAATCTGCGTTATTTGCTGAATCTGCGTGAGTAAAAATTTATTCTGCAACGTCTACATTTTTTGACTTAATTATTTTTCGCCATTCCAGATAACCGGAAATAGCAACAATAAATAAGAAAGCTGTCAGAATTGAGTACAGATAAAGGCCTTTATGAATCAGCAACGGAATTGCAATCATATTGCTCATATTCAGTAAAACCCAGTTTTCGATTTTTCTTCGCGCCATCAACCACATTCCTGCCCACGCAAAAGCACTGACCAAAGAATCTAAAATCGGAACATCAGAATCGGTAAACTGCGTCAGAAAATACCAAAACAAGATGAAAGTCCCCATCACAATTCCTGTAGTAATGAATTTTTCCTGAGTCGTGGTTTCAGAAATCGCTGTTTCTTTTTGTTTCTTACCAAATTTCCAATAGAGCCATCCGTAAATACTCATGATGAGATAGTAAAGATTTAAGGTAAATTCCGCATACAGTTTTGCGAAAAACATCACGTAAAGCGAAAGTAAAATTCCGGCAATTCCAAAAAGATAATTGTTTGAATTGTTTTTTCTGGCCAATAAAACCTGAACCACTGAAAAGCAGACACCCAGCCATTCCTGCCAAGTTGTCTGTTGTAAAATTTCCTGCATCAAATTAACTTATATAAATTAAATGATGAGATGATAAATCAAAAAAATCCCTACGTCGGCATTATCCGAATCAGGTGTGGAAAAATTTCCCGGGTATCATCTCAGCCGCTATTGCAGCACCCCATTGATGGCGCAAATGTGAGACTTTTTTTTGGAAATAAAAAATTTTAATTTTTGATTGCCTAAAATATTTTTAAAGCAATGAGCGCTAAAATTTTTTTTAAATAAATGAGGATGTTTTTCGTTCGCAAAGGTCAATAGCGTTCATAGCTGAGTGAAACGCCTTTGCGAACGGAAAATGTTTTCAATTACTATAAACTAACTTTGCGTTCATTGCGTTAAAAATTTTATGCCTCTTTTATTTTTCTTAATTAACCGTTTACAAACGGATATTTTGTACCTTTAAAGTTTAAATAAATTTATTGTGAAAAAGACTTTCAAAAGGACACTCAGAGTATCTAAATATGTGATTTATAAAGAAACATTAGTTGATTATAAAGAGCATTTCTGGTCTTTTCTGGGAGCGTTTTTTGGAATCGGGCTGATTGCATTTCTTCAGTCACATTATTTGCTTAAGGAAGAAAATGTATTTCTGATCGGCTCTTTTGGAGCATCAAGCGTTTTGATTTACGGAGCGATTCAAAGTCCTTTGGCGCAACCTAGAAATCTTGTAGGAGGTCATGTACTTTCTGCGTTGGTTGGCGTTACGGTTTATCAGATTGTTCCTGATATTTTGTGGCTTTCGGCACCTTTAGCAGTAGCATTTTCAATTGTTTTAATGCAATACACCAAAACTTTGCATCCACCGGGTGGAGCAACTGCTTTAATTGCTGTAACTTCTCCCGGAAAGATTGCAGATTTAGGATATTGGTATGTACTATCCCCTGTTTTATCGGGTTGCCTTATTTTGCTTTTGGTGGCTTTAATTTTCAACAATATTACCAAAAACAGAAGTTACCCTGCACACAGCAGATTTAAAAGATTATTAAAGAAAAAACACGAACACAAACTGAAAAATCATTAATATGGAATGCATTGAATGTGGCGAAAAAATTATCGGCAGGTCTGATAAAAAATTCTGCAATGATGCCTGCAGAAACGCTTTTAACAATAAACAGAATAAAGATTCGAGCAATCTGATGCGGAACGTAAACAATAAACTTCGCAAAAATTACCGCATCCTGAGCGAAATCAATATCGACGGGAAAACAAAAATTGCAAAGTCTAAATTGGATGGCTTAGGTTTTGATTTTAATTATTTTACGAATATAAAAGTTTATAAAAATGGTTCAGAATACAAGTTTGTGTATGATCATGGTTATAAAATTCTCGAGGAAGATTATGTTCTCATTGTAAAAAATTAATTTTAAAAACTGTAATGAAAGAAACAGTATTAATTACCGGTGCAAGCGGAGCCATTGCAAGAGTGCTTTCAAAAAAATTAGAAAACGATTATTCCATACGGTTTTTAACAAGAAAAAAAGAAGCCGAAAACGAATTTGAGTGGGATCTCGAAAATAATATTATCGACGAAAATGTTTTTGAAAACATAAGCCACATTATTCATCTTGCCGGAGCCAATATTTCTGAAAAACGCTGGACAGATGACCGAAAAAAAGAACTAATTTCAAGTCGTGTAGATTCTGCAAAATTGATTTTAAACACCTTAAAAAAGAAAAATGTAAAGCTAAAATCATTTATTTCAGCTTCAGGAATTAATTATTACGGAACAAAAACAACCGACAAAATTTTCACAGAAAACAATGCTTCAGGAAATGATTTTCTGAGCGAAGTTGTTGTAGTCTGGGAGAAAGCAGCCGATGAATTTAAAGAAGAAAATATAGCCGAAAGAGTGGTAAAAATCAGAACAGCTGTGGTTCTTTCTAAAAAAGAAGGTGCACTCGCAAAAATGACAACTCCGATAAAATTCGGAATTGGTTCGCCCATCGGAAGCGGAAAACAATATATGCCGTGGATTCATATTGATGATATTTGTTCGATCTATGAATTTGCATTAAAAAATCCTGAAATTGAAGGTGCTTTTAATGCAACAGCGCCACAACACACTACGAATGAAAATTTGACCAAACTTATTGCGAAGGTTTTAAAAAAGCCTTTATTTATGCCTAATGTTCCAGGCTTTATTTTAAAATTGATATTTGGTGAATTGGCAGATGCATTGCTGGAAGGTTCAAGAGCTTCTTCGGAAAAAATTCAGAAAGCTGGTTTTCAGTTTAAATTTCCAGATTTGAAAATGGCTTTGGAAGATTTGCTTAAAAATAAATCATAACAAAATTCTCTCGCTGATTTTACAGATAAAGCTGATTTTTTTATCTGTAAAATCTGCGAGAATAAATAAAATAATAGAAATACAAAATGCAAGAGACAAATGTAAGTATCGAAAAAACAGAAATTTTATCTGACAATTGGTACACGTTAAAGAATGTAACTTTTAACATCAAAAAACAAAACGGAGAAACCGAAACTCAAAGCAGAGAAGCTTACGACAGAGGAAACGGAGCCGTTATTCTGCTTTATAATACCAACGCCAAAAATGTAATTTTAACCAGACAATTCCGACTTCCAACTTATATTAATGGAAACAAAGACGGAATGTTGATTGAAGCCTGTGCCGGTTTATTAGACGACAATAATCCTGAAGATTGTATCAGAAAAGAAACAGAAGAAGAAACAGGCTACAAAATTTTGAAGGTTGAAAAGATTTATGAAGCGTATATGTCTCCCGGTTCGGTAACGGAAATTCTGTATTTTTTCATCGCTGAATATTCTGATGAAATGAAAATCAATGAAGGAGGCGGACTTGAAGAAGAGGGCGAAAATATTGAAGTTTTAGAATTAAATTTCGACGAAGCACTCTCTATGATTGATAAAGGTGAAATCAAGGATGCGAAAACCATCATGCTATTGCAACACCTCCGCCTTAAAAATATCTTGTAAAATTCTACACACTCACACCTAAATTAGAAATAGTATGAAATTTTTATTTTCAATTGGTCTTTCGTTATTGCTTTCCTCAAATTTTTTTGCTCAGAAAAATGAAAAGTTAAGCACAAAAGATGCTGCCATTGCTGAGCATTTTAAAAATGATTATAAAAAGAAAAACTATAAGAAATTTGCAGGAAAAATTGTTGTAAAAGACAATCTTATACAGTTTGACGACAAAACGGTTTATTATGATAAAGCTGATAAAATTACGGCATCTATTCTGAAAGAAGGTCTGATTTATCCTCAACTTTTAACCGATTTCCAAATGCAGAAATTTCTTGATGAAACGACCGATAAAACACAGAAAAGATTCCTGAAACTTCAAAAAGACCCGAAAGCCTCTTTTGATGTGAATAATATAAAAATGAGCAATCCTTCTGAACTGACTTTTTTAAATTCGGATATTCGGATAAAGAGATTCAAGATTTCGTTAAAAGATCTGAGATTAAATTCTACTAAAATATATCTTTTTGAACTGATGAATAATAAAGCTACAAAAGATATTTCTATGGAAGAGTTTATTAAAGGATCTAAGCTTACATATATCGATATTGAATAATGAATGAATAACCTTAAAATACAGAGGGAAAATTTAGACCGAAAAGGAAATATTATCGGAGCAATCATGTTTGGCAGTCTTTCAATTATTGCCATATCAATGGCGATTATTGAGTGGCAATCCGGAATTCCGTCTGTGATTTTCGTCGCTCTATTTTTCGTCTTAAATAAATTATTTTTCGAAAAGTTTATACTAAACATCATTACAACTTTAGCACTTATTGTTTTAACAAGTTTTATCTTTGATTTTTCTACAATGTTGTGTATTGCAAACTGTTTACTTTTATCTTGTGCATATTTTTTTGTTTGGATAATAAAGAAACTTAGGATAAAAACAACTGATGACATTTTTGAAATCAATTCACACTTTATAAAATGTCTTTCGACGAAATCTTCCGATTACAAAGGATATGTATTAAACCCTTCTGCTTATTTAAAAACCTTTCCGCTAAAGCAAGTAAAATCAGTTACCATAAAAAAGAAATTTTTACAATTTACCTTTGAAAATGAAACAATTACGCCTCGTGAACTCACCCATCAGGAAGTTTTAAGTATTTATGAATTTGTGCGTAACAAATTCCCCAAATTAACAGCATAACTACATGAAGAAAATACTTATCTTTTTAGTTTCTTTAAATCTGATACATTGTAAAAAAGAAACAACAGAACAGGCGACACCTCAAGTTAAATCTGAAAAGAAAGCTCCGGAAAATCAAATATCAAATGAAGATATTAAATATTTCGAGTTTAAACCAGATTCTATATCGAATGTAAATCTCAAAGGATTTGATGTAATCAGCTCATTTTCCTATCACGGAAATAAATTTGTTACAGGAAATTATGCGCCATTAGACGGAAAAATTGTCAAGCCAGATTCGGAAACTGATTACGGAAAACGACTGTTGGTTTTAAATAATAAGAACGAAATCATCTTCAAAGGTCGTGGTTCTGGCGATACTTTTCAATATTGGCCAAAGTTTTACAGAAATAAATCAAATGATAAAGTAATCATTGTTTGTCAAATGGCTTTTGAATATTTCTTTGGTGGCGAAGCTTTTTTATTAGAAAACAATAAAATTCGGTACATCGGAAATTTAGATATTGAATCGGATGATATGGAGAAATCTTTAACGGATATTATCAATATCGAAGAAGCAAGCAATGACATTATATTTAGTTTTAAATCTGATTCTTTATTACTAAAACCGGGAAGCGATGATATTCTGATTCCTAATAATAATGTCAGATATATTTACAGTAATTCTAAACTTAGCTTGAAAAGATAATACTATGCAAAAAATCGCCATTCTTTATCAAATAAAAACACCACCTCAAAATAAAAACTGCAATTGGATTCAGCTTAATTAAATGCTTACTCCATGCGTATTCTTCACTTCCGCCATCACAAAAGTACAATGGTAGAAATGCTGAAAAAAGCACAAGCTGTAATTCCGCCGGCACAGCAACTTTGGGTAAATCCTGATTGCGGCTTGAAAACCCTTCGTTGGGATGAAACGGAAAAGGCGTTGATTGCGAGTGTGGAGGCTTCGAGGGAGACATCTGAAACCTTTTTGAAAGAAAAAAACATTATAAATTTGTTCGTTTGATTTTAAGAGCAGGAGTTTAGGCTTCTGCTTTTTTCCGTAAATGGATAGAAAACCAATCTTTTAGTCTCGAAAACTATTTTTCAATATTAGAATGCTAAAGAGTCACCACGCCTTTGCTGTTGAGTCTTTAAGGATAGTTTTTGAATGTCTCTAACTATTCATGAAAATAAAAAAAGCTGGATGATGTTTTACTTAAGTAAAGAACTTTTTATGTAACCAAGCCCTGAAAATTGATAACGAAAACAAACATTTTAATATACAGTCATTAATACAAGATTTTTGGTTCGAAAATAGAAATAACTATCTTTGAAAAATTTATAACGAAACCCCTTTAACTATAATTATAAATACAAATGAAACTAAATTTATTGTTGTTTTTTCTACTGCTGTCAGGTTGTGTATATTCTCAAAAACAGATAAAGATAATCATAGACCCAAAGATAAAAAATGAAAGTCTGAAAAATATAAATACAACGGATAGCCCGTCAGCATACACCGTTGATTCCATCTATCAAACTACCTTCATTGCAAAAAATATCGTGGAAGACACAATCGGGTTCAACCATCTGGATAATAAATTTTTAAAAAAAGACTTTATGTGCAATCATTACTTCAAAGGCGATACACTCATTATTGATGGCGGATTTGGATTAAGATATAAAATGCGTGGATTTGTCGCCAAAATACTTCCAAATAAAAAAGCAGAAATAAAATTACAGCTAAACTGGGGTTTCCCTTCATACTATAACAGCATAGAAGAGGAGAGTGCGAAAAGCAGTATTTTGGTTAATACAAAAAGCAGTAAACTCATTCTCAACAGGCTTCCTGAAAATAAAGCCGACAGAAATCATATCTATGGTTTTATAGAATTTATAAGCAATGACTATTTTGTAGAAATGAAAAACGAAAAGAATAAAATTCCATATAAAGAAAAAAACACAATGGAATACCGGATCTATTTTGACAGCAGATACTTGGATGATGAAGAGTAAATCTTGTCTCGTCCTAAAACTTTGATACAGATTATAGGATAAAAATAATAATTAAACCAAAGCAAAAACGTTTTTGCTTTGGTTTTTAGTTTTATAGGTTTTCATTTTTAATTCAGACTGCTGGTGCATTT
>NZ_JBPCHW010000037.1:0-18452 GCF_051011795.1 Chryseobacterium sp. RLHN22 | reverse complement strand
AGGTAAAATCCATTTTTCCAGTTTATCTTTGCTTATGAGTTCCAGATTTTAGTTCTTTTTTTTTGCAACTCTAAATTGCTAATTTTCTGGAAACTCTTTTTCTAAAAAAGTTTAAACAGGCTTAATAATTTAAGATAATCAAAAAGTTCCATTATTATGTGTCCTTCTACTGAAGTCTTGTCCGGGCTCCAGATTTCACCGGTTTTCCGTCATACAAATCAACAGAAAATGTAATACCGTCGTAACCGAATTTTTTCTCATCTGTATTCTTCGCCAGATCAGCTAGTTTTTTAAATTTTTCTATTAGACTATTTTTGACTTCAGGATCTAATATAGCCTCAAAACTTGAATTAGAGAGCAATTGGCTATTATTAGATAAATTATCATCATTATAGTATGATTCAGGAAAATCTGTTTTTTTAGGATTTAAAGAATTTAGAATGTAATAATTATTTTTTGTAGTAAATCTTAAAATATCACCTTCAAGTAATTCTAATGTAAAGCCATCATGAAAAGAAGGTGAAGAGTGAAAAACAAACCTATCATTTCTTTGTGTAAAAAACTTAGAAAAACAAACTAAAAATATGAATACGAAAAACTTTTTTGTCATTTAAATATTTTTCTAAAGTTATCATTTTAAAATAAAAAGCGATCCAAAGACCGCTTTCAAATTTATATTTTATTTCCTTTAATCCGTCTTGCAGACATATTCAGGAAACGTTTCACCAGCATACATGCGGAAATGGTTAATCCCAAGCCAAGAGCAATCCACATTCCGAAAGCACCCATTTCAAGTGTTACACAAAGGAAATATCCTAAAGGAATTGTTATCAGCCAATAGGCAATAAACGTAATAATAGACGGTATTTTCACGTCCTGTAAACCTCTCAGCATTCCCAGAGCCGTTACCTGAATTCCGTCAGAAAGCTGGAATAAAGCCGCAATAATCATCAATTTTGAAGCTAAAGTAATCACTTCAATTTCTTCAGGTTTTGTAAAGAAAGTCGGTAAAATATTTCTTCCAATAATAAATACTAAGCCACAGAAACACATAAAAAGAAAAGCAATTTTCAGATTATTGATTCCTATTTTTCTTAATTCCACAAAATTCTGTTCGCCAAGCTTTCTTCCGATCATTACCGTTGAAGCTACACTGAATCCGATGCATAAATTAAAGGTAAACGAAGCCATGCTCAGTGCAATCTGATGCGAAGCAATATCGTGAGCCGAAATCAGCCCACATATAAATGCAGCTCCCGCAAAGGCTGTAACCTCAAAAAACATCTGTAAAGCCGTAGGAAAACCTAATCTTACCATTTTTTCAAACATTTTCTTAGAGAAAACCTGCATTTTAAGTGAAAATTCTTTGATGTACTGTCTCGTTTTTTTCTCTTTTAATAAAACAAAATAAAGGAAAACAACCATAAAAATTCTGGCAATCAAACTTGCTAGAGCAGAGCCTTTTACACCCATTTCAGGGAAAATCCATATTCCTTTAATGAAAACATAGTTTAAAACAATATTAATGACATTGGCAATAATCGTGGCTTTTGTCACACCAATTGTATATGATAAACCTTCAGAAACTTCTCTCAAAGTCTGAAATGCCATAAACGGAACAATACTGATAGCCATTATGGTAAGGAAATCAACCGTATCGGGAATAATTTTCGCTGGTTGTCCCGAATGATAGAGTAGTGGCATTCCAACAAGCAGAATTCCCATCAAAATAATTCCGACAGACATATTAATTACAAATCCATGACTGAAAACCGAATTAATCGTCTTATGATCATGCTGTGAATGCGCCTCTGAAACCAATGGCGGAATCGCAAAAGAAAACCCCAATGCCAAAACAAACATCGAGAAAAATACCGCATTTCCTAAAGAAACTGAAGCCAGTGCATCTGCACCCAACAATTTTCCTACAATAATATTATCAAAAAGGTTTACAGAAACCTGTCCTACTTGCGTAAGCATTACCGGAAGAGCCAAGGTAAGGGCTTCTTTCGTGTAATTTTTATTTAAAAAGTTCATAACAGTTCAAAAAAAAATTTGCAGCATAATTACTGCAAATTTTTATAATTTATTTTAATTAATAATTAAATTATTTCCTTACAAAACTTGCAACATCCTCTTCAGAAACCGAGCTTCCTCCAAGAATAATTAATCTTTCAACCACATTTCTAAGTTCTCTGATATTCCCGGTCCATGAAAGTGCTTTTAAAGCTTCAATGGCTTTATCATCAAATTTTTTCACGGCAGTACCATGTTCGTCAGCAATCATTCCTGAAAAATGACTCACCAAAAGACCGATATCTTCTTTTCTCTCATCCAATGGTGGTACGTAGATCTCGATTACAGACAATCTGTGGTATAAATCTTCTCTGAATCGTCCTGCTTCAATCTCGGTCTGCATATTTTTGTTGGTTGCAGCCAAAACTCTTACATCTACTTTGATCTCTTTATCACTTCCAACCGGGGAAACTTTGCTTTCCTGCAATGCTCTTAATACTTTCGCCTGAGCAATAAGGCTCATATCTCCGATTTCATCCAGAAAAATTGTACCTCCGTTTGCCTGCTCAAATTTTCCCTGCTTGTCTTTGATAGCTCCTGTAAACGAGCCTTTTACATGTCCGAAAAGCTCAGATTCAATCAACTCGGAAGGAATTGCAGCACAGTTTACTTCAACCATTGGCCCTCTTGATCTTTCACTTAAATTGTGAATGGCATGAGCAACCAATTCTTTTCCGGCTCCGTTTGGACCTGTGATTAAAACTCTTGCATCTGAAGCGGCAACTTTTTCAATCATATCCTGAATTTTTTTCAAGGCAGCAGATTCACCAATCATCTGATATTTTTTGCTGACTTTCTTTTTCAGGGTTTTATTTTCAGTCTGAAGATTTTTATTTTCTTTCTTTAAGCTTTCCTTTGCTAAAGCATTTTTTACGCTGGTAATCAGTCTGTTGATATCAATTGGCTTGGAAATAAAATCGTATGCACCGTCCTTTAAACACGAAACTGCAGAGTCTATATCGGCATGGCCGGAAATCATAATGAAAGTTGTTTCAGGTTTTAAGGCTAAACTTTGTTTTAACAGTTCTGTACCTGAAAGTTTTGGCATCTTGATGTCTGAGATCACCAATGCGAAATCTTCTTTTTCAACTTGTTTATAGCCCTCTAAACCGTCATCGGCAATGACAAATTCATAATCTGTTAATTCATCCGAAAGAATACTGTGAAGTACACCGGATATTGCTTTTTCGTCTTCTACAATAAGGATTTTTTGCATAGTCGCAAATTTAGTTAATTTTTGCTTGATTATTAGCAAATATCATTCCTAAATTTCACTTTGAATAATCTCTTCTCCCGAAAATTGCTGAACCTACACGAACCGAATTTGCACCGCATTCAATAGCGATAGGGAAGTCGTCACTCATTCCCATCGACAAAGTTTCCAGTTTTTGAGTCTGATTCAATTCATCAAACAGATTTTTTAAAATAGAAAACTCTTTTCGGATTTGATTTTCATCATCAGTAAACGTTGCCATTCCCATCAAACCTGTAATTTCGATATTTTGAAATTCTCCATTAATGAATTTTTGAAATAAATCCTCAGCTTCAGAAATTTCTAAACCGAATTTGCTTTCTTCTTCCGCTATTTTTACCTGAAGCAGAACTTTGATTTTGCGGTTGTGTTTTGCTGCTTCTTTATTGATTTCGTTTAGAAGTTTCTCAGAGTCCACACTTTGAATGGTATCAATAAATTCCGCAATGTATTTTACTTTATTGGTTTGAAGATGCCCAATCAAATGCCACTGAATATCTTTCGGAAGTAAAGGATATTTTTCTACCAATTCCTGTACTTTATTTTCACCAAAAACTTTTTGTCCTAAATCATAAACTTCCTGAATGGCAGAAACGGGGTGTGTTTTTGAAACGGCAACCAATTCAATATTTTCTGAAAGTTGACCTTTTATATTATTATAATTTTCCTGAATACTCATAGCTGCAAATTTCCGAATTTTAAAATAAAAAGGAATGATTAACATGAAAATCCCACAGATCAAACAGATTTTCACAGATGTTTCTGTTTAAAATATTTTCAATCATCCGTATAAATCTGCGTAATCTGTGGGAAATCAAAATTAATTAAGAATCTCATTGATTTTCGGATACGCCGAAACCTTCCTGAAAACAAAACGATTTGATTTCTGCAGTTTTTCAATGAATAAATCAAGCTCATTAATCGAATCAGCATTAGTAAGATATTGATCGTGCGTAAGAAAAACCAGATGTCTTGATGTTTTTTCAAGATCATTAAAAAAGATGCTGTCTACTTTTTTCAGCATAGCTTCATGGTTGTCTTTCAAGCTCATTTTATTGGTGGGTTTCCACTCAAGATCCCAACCGATCAATTTGTAACCTGCTTTTCTCAGACTATTTGCAGCTTCGGTAGAGCTTTTGAGGTCTGTTACATCAATATTATTGAGTCTCCAGATGTTTCTTCCCGGAGTTCTTGCAATCATTCCGGCAAGTTTAAGGCTATCTTTTGCACGGTTAAAATCTTTAACCACGGCTTCGGGGTTTTTATAAAAATCTGAATATTTATTATGAGCATGAGTGTAACTATGATTTGCCAGTTCAAGCAGCACGTCAGTTTTCATTTTTTCGAGATCTTCTTTTTGTCTTTTGCTGTCTGAAGCATGTTTTCCGACAAGAAAAGCTGTTGCACAGACGTTTCTTTTATGTAATATTTTCAATAGATTTTCGGTTCCACGATTGGGACCATCATCGAACGTAAGATAAATTACTCGTTTATCGGAAGGTATATCTTCATCATCGATTTTGGGGACTTTTGCGACGGGAGTTTTTTGAGAATGAACTTTCTCAGATTCTTTCACTTCATTTTTCTGGTTACAAGCTGTAAGTAATGCTGATGCTGCACTCATCACTGCAAACATCCCGAGAAAAGTCTGTTTTAAAGACTTTTCCGCAAAAGTTTTTTTCATAAAGATAATGGAAATTAAGTTGTTAAAAATTGTTAAATTTTACAAAGTAAAGTTAACAATTTTTATACCACAAAATTAAATTCTTTTCACTTTTTAATGAAATTTTAATCGTGATTATTTTTCAAGAATTTTTCTTAACTCAACTGCATTTTTTACTGCGGCTGTTCCCCAGGTATTGTTGAAGAAAATAAAACCTCTTCTTTCTGATTTTAAAATGTTTTTAGCTAAATTTTTCAATTCATTTTCAGAATATTCAGATTTATAAAGAATTGGTTTTCCGTGAAGGCGATAGTAAAAAAACTCTGGATGATTAACAATAAAATTATCAGGAAGATTATCGGGAAAACTTACACCCGAGAAAATAATATTTTTTGAATTTAAAACTTTGTAAATTTCATCATTCCACCAAGAATCATGTCGAAATTCGATCACATTCAGGTAAGCAAAACTCAGGTTATTAATAATTAAATGTAAATTCTCCTCCGAATTTTTAAATGAGGGTGGAAACTGATAGAGAAACCCCGAAAGTTTATCTTTTAAATGAGCCTGAATATGTTCACAAAATTCTTTTATCTCTTCTTTACAATCGGCCAAACGTTTTTCATGGGTAATCGTTTTTGGAATTTTAATGAAGAATTTAAAATCTTCGGGAGTTTCATCAAACCATTTCTGTAAAGTTTTTGCGGTAGGTTTTCTGTAAAAAGTAGAATTAATTTCAACAGCATTAAATTCTCTGGAATATAGCGTTAAGAAATCTTTACTTTTCACGTCTTCAGGATACAATGAACCCTTCCAGTCATTATTGTAGAAACCCGAACAACCGATGTAAATATTTTCTTTTTCCATATGTTTATTTGTTTCTCACAGATTTTACAAATGATGCAGATTTTTAATTTAATGTTTATTAGATCTGCTTAATCAGCAAAATCTGCGAGAATTTATTTCATGCTTAGGTCAACAGAATTCAATCTCAATGAATTTAAAATAACTGATAAAGAACTGAAACTCATTGCCGCCGCCGCAATCATCGGTGACAAAAGAATTCCAAAAAAAGGATACAACAATCCTGCCGCAATCGGAATTCCCAAGACATTATAAATGAAAGCAAAGAATAAATTTTCTTTAATGTTTCTCAATAATTTCTCGCTTAAAATTTTTGCTTTTGCTATTCCTAAAATATCACCTTTCAACAAAGTGATTTCTGCAGTTTCGATAGCCACATCGGTTCCGGTTCCCATCGCAATACCAATGTTTGCCTGTGCAAGAGCAGGAGAGTCGTTGATTCCGTCGCCGGTCATGGCTACAATTTTTCCCTGTTGCTGAAGTTTTTTTACTTCGTTCAGTTTATCTTCAGGAAGACAATTGGCTTTAAAATGTTTGATTCCCAGTTCATCGGCAACTGCTTTCGCAGTATTTACATTGTCTCCGGTCATCATCACGACATCAATTCCATCGTTTAATAAATGTTGAACAGCTTTTTTTGAACTTTCCTTAATTTTGTCGGTAAAACTTATAAATCCTAAAACTTCATTTTCCTGAGCGATGTATGAAATCGTATGAGCTTTAGATTGAGTTTCCTTTGCTTTTAATTTTAAATCTTCAGAAATCTGAATATTATTTGAAACCAAAAGATTTTCATTTCCTAAATAAACTGTTTTTCCATTGATGATCCCTTTTACACCTTTCCCGGAAATATTTTCAAACTTTTCAACTTTTTCAGCAGAAATATTTTTGTCTTTAGCTTTTTTAATCACTGCATTTGACAACGGATGTTCAGAATTTTGATTTAATGAATACGCTAATTTTAAAATTAAATTTTGATCAGAACTGTTTGTGATTTCTATATGCTCCAACGAAGGTTTTCCTTCTGTTAAAGTTCCTGTTTTATCGGTAATTAAAACGTTTACCTTGTTCATTAATTCAAGAGCTTCTGCATTTTTGATAAGAATCCCGTTTTTAGCGCCTTTACCGATTCCCACCATCAAAGACATTGGTGTTGCCAAACCTAAAGCACACGGACAGGCAACAATTAAAACTGCAACTGCATTCACGAAAGCAAATAAGGTTTTCTGACCTTCAGGACCAAAAATCTGCCATAAAATAAACGTAATTACTGCAATAAAAATGACAGCCGGAACAAAAACTTTTGCCACTTTGTCGGTCAGTTTCTGAATCGGAGCGCGGCTTCTGCTTGCATCGTTAACCATTTTAATAATCTTGGAAAGCAAAGTTTCATCGCCAACTTTTTCAGCTTTCATGATAAAAACCTGATTTCCGTTGATGGTTCCTGAAGTCACCTGATCGTCAATATTTTTTTCAACTGGAATAGGCTCCCCGGTAATCATGCTCTCGTCGACCACAGAATTTCCTTCAATAATTTTTCCGTCGACAGGAATTTTTTCGCCAGGTTTTACTTTTAACAGATCTCCGATTTTTACTTCAGAAAGCGGAACTCTTTTTTCTTCATTATTGACTATTAAATTGGCTTCATCAGGAGACAGATTCATGAGTTCTTTAATGGCATTTCCTGTTTTTTTGTGGGCTAAAGCTTCCATTAACTGCCCCAGGATAACCAAAGTCATAATCACACAAACGGCTTCAAAATACAATGGGATTTCATGATTGTGACCACGAATTTCATGTGGAAGCAAATCAGGAAAGGCTAAAGCAATAACACTGAAAATAAATGCTGCAGCAACTCCCAAAGCAATCAAGCTGAACATATTTAAATTCCATGTTTTAAAAGAAACCCAGCCTCTTTTCATTAAAAACCATCCGGAATAAAACAGAACAGGAAGTGTAAGAATCAATTCGAAAATCCCCTGAATCTGATGCGAAAAAGGGAAATCAATCACCATTCCCCCCATTGATAAAATAAAAACAGGAATGGTAAATGCTAAAGAAATAATAAATTTTCTTTTTAAAATAATGTATGTATCATCGGTTTCTTCCTCACCTTTTTCGGGATATTTTACCAAATCCATTCCGCAAACAGGACAGCCGACATTACTATCGTATGTTTTGTCTCCTTCACAAAACATCGGACAATAGTATCTTCCCGCCATATCGTCTGTTACTTTTGGCGCTTTATGTTGATGGTTGTGATGATCATGGGAACGCGGGATCGAATTTTTAACTAAGTCCTCCGTAATTTCTTCCAAATGCATGTGACAAACCGGACAATTGGTTTTTTCATCATACACTTTATCATCTTCGCAAAACATCGGACAATAATATTTACCAATGTTGTCTTTGAAATTTTCTGGTAAGTTTGTAGAAGAATAGGTTGGTTTGTAATCCAGGTCTTTTGCTAATTTTTCCTCAATCGGAACCAAATACATATTGCAAACCGGGCACCTTTTTCCTTGCTGAAAATAAACTTTATCGCCTTCGCATTCCATTGGACAGTAATAAACGGAAGAAGGAGAAATGCGGTCTTGTGGTCTTATAAAAGAATTATCCGGAGTTTTTGAATCTTCAAGTTTATAATTTCCAATCTCAGAAAGTGATTGATTGAGTTCTGATAAATTGATTTCTTTATCTGAATGAATTTCAACGATGCTGTTTTCAAGATTAACATTTGCAGAAATTCCATCTAAACTGTTTAGTTTTTCTGAAATTTTTTTCTGACAACCCGAACAGGTCATCCCTAAAACTTTATATTGCTGGTTCATGATTCTAAATTTATTCTACAAATTTCTGAAAAGCGTTTCGGAAGCTGTTATAAATTTAGGGAATATGTTTATATTATTTTGGAGAGTGTTGTGTTGGAGAAGTAGGAGAGTTTGCTGACTTTCTCACGCAGATTTAGTAGATTATGCAGATGTTTGCGTATTTTTTTATAGCTATTAAATTTTAAAAAATCTGCATAATCTGTCAAATCTACGAGACCTAAAACTCAAAAAAACTCTCAAACCTTACAATTCTCAAACTCAATCAGACCTGATCAAGCGGTTTTCTGTTGTGAACTTTCAGTTTTTTAAATTCGGTAGGAGTGAAACCTGTAATCGTTCTGAACTGAGATGATAAGTGCTGAACACTTTTATAGCCCAATTTTCCGGCAATTTCGGTAAGATTAAATTCATTATACAGCAACAATTCTTTTACTTTTTCAATTTTTTGAAGGATAAAAAACTGTTCGACCGTAATATTCTCATTTTGTGAAAAAGCTTTAGAAAGCGCGCTGTACTCTTTATGTAATTCAGAACTTAGAAATTTTGAAAGTAGAAAATTTTCGTCAATATCAAGTTTACCGATTTTAATGATTATAAGGTTTTTGATTTTATCAACAAGTTGATGAATGGTATCTTTTATTCTTTCAAATCCGGTTTCCAGAAGACGGTTTTCGATAGCCTGAATGTCTTTTGTTGAAAGGTCTGAATCAGTTTCTACCTCACCAAGATTAATAGAATTTAGTTTAATATTAAATTGATCAAAAATACCTGAAACCGCAGAAATACATCTTCCGCAGACCATATTTTTTATGAAAATTTTCATAGTTCGTCTTTAGGTTTTAGCCTGTCTTTTACAAATTCCACCTGGGTTTTTCCGTGTGGAGCAGGATTTCCGTTTTCGTCAAGATTTACCATGACGATTCTGTCGACAGTAATAATGGTTTGGTGCGTCATTTTATTTCGAACCTGACAAGCAAGTGTAAGAGAAGTGGAACCGAATTTTGTAACCTCAATACCGATTTCAATAATGTCGCCTTGCTTTGCTGAGCTTACAAAGTTTATTTCTGATATAAATTTGGTAACTATTTTTTTATTTTCAAGCTGAATGACAGCATATAAAGCTGCTTCTTCGTCAATCCATTGTAAAAGCCGCCCTCCGAAAAGTGATTGGTTAGGATTTAAGTCTTCCGGTTTTACCCATTTTCTTGTATGATAATTCATGTTTTGTACTATTTTCTAATACAAATTTAGGTTTTAAAATAATGTTTTCAAACATTAGGTAATTAAAAGATTAATGATAGTTTAACATTTATGTTAATAATTTTTAAATGGTTTCAATTAAATCATTAAAAAGTTTTGATTTGTATTTTTTAATTGTATCTTGCACCTGTTTATATTTGGAATCAATATCATGTTCATTTATTATGTTGCTTTTCTTTTATATACCAAACTTATATTAATTATTTAATTTTTTTTAAAATGAACATTTTTGTTTCAAACATCAATTACGCAACTAAAGAATATGAGTTGCACGATTTATTTGCAGAATTTGGCGATGTAGCATCAGCTAAAATCGTTTTAGACAGAGAAACTGGCCGTTCAAGAGGTTTCGGTTTCATTGAAATGGGTGACGCTGAAGGACAACAGGCTGTTGAAGCTCTTAACCAAAAAGAATTCAACGGAAAAGTTCTTAACGTATCTGAAGCTAAGCCAAGAGAAGAAAAGCCAAGAAGAAGTTTTGACAACAATAGAGGTGGAGGTTATGGTAACAACCGTGGTGGAAACGGTGGTGGTTACGGAAACAACAACCGTGGAGGAAATAACGGCGGTGGAAATCGTTGGTAAAAAATGAAGCGGCTTTTAAGCCGCTTTTTTTATGTCTTTTATTTTTTGAAATTTGATGGTTAAAGTTTTAAGTTAATTACTTTTCCAACAACTAAAGCCCAACAACCATCAACTAATTTTCGCTCTTTTTCTTCTTCTTTTTCTTATCTTTTCCCTTTTTATTTTTCTTAGGATTCAGAATTTCTTCCGCATATTCTAATTTGGGTTCTTTAATTTTTACAGGTTTCATTTCAATTTTCAGATCAAAATAAGACTGAAGGTCTTTTTGTGAGATTAAATTTTCATTAAATAAAAACTCCAGAATTTCCTTTCCTGAACCATTAAAAAAATTGTGAGAAAGTTCTTTCAGTAAAAACTTTTTATAGTCTTCAAAAGGTACAAGTATGGAATATTTAAAAATCCGGCCTTCTTTTTCTGTTGACAAATATCCTTTTTCAACCAATATTTTTAAATAGGTTGATACGGTATTTTGATGCGGTTTCGGTTCCGGATGTTGCTCCATAACATCTTTTAAATAAAAGCTTTCGAGCTTCCAGAACAGCTTCATTAAATTTTCTTCGGCAGCGGTAAGATGATTTATTTTCATAGATGTACTTAAATTAAAATAAAGTAGCGCTTATCTGAACAATTACTTAATGGTCGTTTCCACCGGAATCACTTCTGTGGGGATATCATTGCGCTGATATTTATTGTTGCAATAAAGATAAATAAAAGAAACCAAAACAGCTATTCCTCCACCCATAAATACTTCTTTTACGGTGTGTCTTTTTAAAATAACCCTCGTAATACCTACCAAAATTGCAATGGCAAGCCATACAAAACCGATTTTTATGTCGAAAGCGAAAAATAAAGCAGCCACAAAAACATTGAAAGCGGTATGCATCGAGCTTTTGATATATAAATTACTGAATTGTAAGGCAAATAAAAGAACCAGAATAAATAACATCACAAAATCTATGAATCCATGTTTTATATAATTAAATACTAAATATGAAATAATACATACTGCGATAAAAATATACAATGTTTTACGCTGAACTCTATTCGAAACATCCATATTGGTATATCGGCCAGTCTTTACATTCCAGGCTATCCAAATGATAATAGGAAGAATAGTCATCAATAAAATAGGTAGAAAATGAGTGAAAGACTCTTTTAAAGTATAATTCTGAATACTGAAATAAACAAAATAAATAACTAGAGAAACCAAGGGATTGAAAAAATCTGAGATAATTCTTGAAATAATATGCTGTAACGAGGTCTTTTTTTCTTCCATAAATTAGTTTGAAATGTAAATATAACATTATAAGTAAAAAAACTATTGCTGCTCATATAATAAAAACGAAGTTTTTTTTATATTTTTGCTCAACTATTTCATAATAAATAAGCAAGAAGCTCGCACATGAAAGAATTTTCTAAAGAGGTATACCTGAAGTGGTATGAAGATATGACAATGTGGAGAAGGTTTGAAGACAAATGCCGTTCTCTTTATCTAAAACAAAAAATCAGAGGTTTTTTACATTTGTACAACGGTCAGGAAGCTATTCCCGCAGGTTTTACGCATGCAATGGATTTAACAAAAGACAGTATGATCACTGCATACAGATGTCACATCCATCCAATGGCGATGGGAGTAGATCCTAAAAGAATTATGGCTGAACTTTGTGGTAAAGCGACAGGTACATCCGGAGGTATGGGTGGATCTATGCACATTTTCAGTAAAGAACACCGTTTCTACGGAGGTCATGGTATTGTTGGGGGACAAATTCCTTTGGGAGCAGGTATTGCTTTCGCAGATAAATATTTCGACAGAAAAGCGGTAAATATCTGTTTCTTCGGAGACGGTGCTGCAAGACAGGGATCTCTTCACGAAACTTTCAACATGGCAATGAACTGGAAACTCCCTGTCGTATTTGTTGTTGAAAACAACCAGTATGCGATGGGAACTTCTGTAAAAAGAACAGCTAATCACGAAGATATCTACAAATTAGGATTAGGTTATGAAATGCCTTGTCTTGCTGTAGATGCTATGGATCCTGAAAAAGTAGCTGAAGCCGCTTACGAAGCTATTGAAAGAGCAAGAAGAGGTGATGGTCCTACTTTTATCGAAGCAAGAACATACCGTTACAGAGGCCACTCAATGTCTGACGCTGAACCTTACAGATCTAAAGAGGAAGTTGCTCTTCACAAAAACGATGACCCAATTGAATTGATTAAAGCAAGAATCCTTGAAAATAACTGGGCAACTGAGGAAGAATTGGAGGCTGCAGATAACAGATCAAGAGATTTCGTAGAAGAATGTATTGAGTTTATGGAAAATTCTCCATATCCTGATGCTGAAAAAGTTTATGAGTATGTTTACGCTCAGGAAGATTATCCATTCTTAGATAAATTAGAAAACTAAAAATTAATAATTAATTTGATATTTGAATTTGAGTTTCCCTAATCTCAAATCTCGAATCTCGAATCTCAAATCAATATATATTATGGCAGAAGTGATTACAATGCCACGTCTTTCCGATACAATGACGGAAGGTAAAGTGGCTAAATGGCATAAAAAAGTAGGAGATAAAGTAAAAGAAGGAGATATTTTAGCCGAAATCGAAACTGATAAAGCAGTACAGGATTTTGAATCTGAAGTGGAAGGCACCCTTTTATATGTAGGTGTAGAAGAAGGAAATGCAGCAGCAGTAGATTCAGTATTGGCAATTATAGGAAATGAAGGAGAAGATATTTCAGGATTAACAGGTGGAGCAGCTGCTACTGCAGCAAGCGGTTCTGAAGAAAAAAAATCTGAAGAAGAAGTAAAGACTGAAAATGAATCCACCAGTGTTGAGCAAACTTCTGCAGAAGTTCCGGCTGGAGTAGAGGTAATTACAATGCCTCGTCTTTCTGATACAATGACGGAAGGTAAGGTTGCTAAATGGCATAAAAATATCGGCGATACAGTAAAAGAAGGTGACCTTCTTGCTGAAATAGAAACCGACAAGGCTGTTCAGGATTTTGAATCTGAATTTAATGGAGTTTTATTGAAGCAAGGTGTTGAAGAAGGAGGAGCTGCTCCTGTCGATACTGTTTTGGCAATTATCGGACCTGAAGGAACTGATGTTTCGGCGATTGGTGCTCCAAAAGCTGCTGCTAAACCTTCAGACAAACCAACTGAACAGAAATCTGAAGTTAAAACTGAAGAGAAAGCCGTTCCGGCTGCAAATGCTTCTTCTTCAGACAGAGTGGCAATTTCTCCATTAGCTAAAAAAATGGCTCAGGATAAAGGTGTTGATATTCATTCTGTACAAGGTTCGGGAGAAAACGGAAGAATCGTTAAAAAAGATATTGAAAATTATCAGCCTTCAGCAAAACCAGCTTCTTCAGCTCCGGCTGCAAGTCCTGCTGCTGCACAGGTTGCGCTTAGCTTTGTTCAAGGTGAAGATACAGAGACTCCAAACTCTCAGGTAAGAAATATTATTGCAAAACGTCTTTCTGAAAGTAAATTCTCTGCACCTCACTATTATCTGATGGTTGAAATCAACATGGATAAAGCAATTGAGGCTAGAAAAGAAATCAATTCTTTACCGGATACCAAAATTTCTTTCAATGACATGATCATCAAAGCGACTGCAATTGCTTTAAGAAAACATCCGCAGGTAAATTCAAGCTGGGCGGGTGATAAGATTATTCATAGAGGAAATATCAACATTGGTGTAGCAGTTGCAATTCCTGACGGATTGGTAGTTCCTGTTCTTAAAAATACAGACCAGATGAATTATACTCAAATTTCTGCTGCTGTAAAAGATATGGCCGGAAGAGCAAAATCTAAAGGTCTTAAAGCAAACGAAATGGAGGGTTCTACATTCTCAATCTCAAACTTAGGAATGTTCGGAATTGAAACGTTTACAAGTATTATCAACCAACCAAACTCTGCAATACTTTCAGTAGGAGCAATTATCGAGAAACCAATCGTAAAGAACGGGCAAATTGTGGTTGGAAATATCATGAAGCTTTCATTAGCTTGTGATCACAGAGTTGTTGACGGCGCAACCGGAGCCCAATTCTTACAAACTTTAAAAACATATTTAGAAAGTCCTTTAACTCTGTTACTGTAACTTTTTGAAATATAAATGATTAAAACCTCTCACTTCGAGAGGTTTTTTATATTTTAAAAATTACGTTTTAAATATTTTCTTTCATAGAAATAGTTATTAATATTGTCAGACTCGTCTAAAAGATATATTTTAGTAAAAAATCTATATGAAGAGAATTATTGTTGGAATTTTTTCCTTTTTAAGTATCATAGCTTTCGCACAGAACCAGCGTTTTATTTACGAATACAAATTTGTAATGGATTCTACTAAAACAAATGAAATAACTTCAGAAATAATGTTTCTTGACGTAGCAAAAAAAGGTTCGAAGTTTTACAGTCAGAAAAAAAGTATTGCAGATTCTATACATCAGGAGAGAATACAGAAACAAACAAGAGATTTTACCGGAATAGACTATGGAAATGTTCCTTTTGTAGTAGAAAAATCTTATCCCGGCTTTGCCAACTCTTTTTTTATTAATCTCGATATGAATAAATATAGAGTCTCTGATGATCGGAAAATAGATTGGAAAATTTTATCTGAAAAAGAAAGAATAGGAGACCTAAACTCGCAGAAAGCTGTTTGTAATTTTGCAGGAAGAACTTGGACGGCTTGGTTTGTTTCTGATATCCCAATTCAGGATGGGCCATATAAGTTTTATGGCTTGCCTGGACTAATTATTAAAATTGAAGATAAGACAAAATCTCATTCTTTTGTTTTAAAAGAGGTTAAAAAGCTCAGACCAGATCAGGAGTGGACTAGTGATTCTGAGAAAAAAGTATTTGGCAATATTATCTCTGTTGATCAGGAAAAATACAAAAAACAATTTATTGATAACAGAGAGAACCCAACCAAAGGAATGCGGCAAATGATGTCTGGAAATACAAAAATAATGATGGTAGATGAAAACGGAAAACAATTAGATATAGAAGAAATGCTACGAGATCAGGAAAGAAATGCGAAAGCAAATAATGCTAAAAACAATAATCTTCTTGAGTTAGATTTACTTAAATAAAAAATAAGCCTGTTGATAGTATTTCAACAGGCTTATTTTTAGTTATCTTGCTCTCCAGTGAGTACCATTTTTTGGTGGATCTTTTGGTTCATCATCACCAATTACTGCACCAATTGAAGAATTTGGATCTAATAATCCTCCAACAAAGTTTTTAGGGGTTATAACTTTTATTGTATCTTCATCAGATGCTGTTTTCCAGTGAGTTCCGTTTTTTGGTGGGTCGTTATTTTCGAATCCAGAAGCAGAGTCTTTTGCATTCATCTGATTTTCATCTTGATGCAAAGAAAGCTGTTCATCTTCAATCAGAGTCTCCCCCTGCCTACAGGCAATACTCGCTAGCCCAATTAATATTAAGCTGAATGTTGTTAATTTTAATTTCATTTTATTCTAGGATTAATGATTTTAACTTATTTTTAATTTAGATCCTCGAAATTACTTAAAACATACATACAATACAAATATATTATGGTTTGATTTATAAATTTTTACACTGTGATTTCTTTTACTCTTTCTTTGTGTTTAATTATATTTAATAAACTACTCGTTGTAAAATAGCTATAATAAATACTTTTTATGTATTTTTGAATAAAAATTTATCGGGAAATATCTGATGATAAAAAAAATTTTTACCATTTTAAGCTGTTTACTGGCTGCTATATTATATTCACAGGATTTTTATTCAAATCTTAGGGAAAAGTATTGGGTATATGAAGAAAATGATCCTAAAGCTTTTATATATATTAATCAATATATAAAAAGAGCAAAATCTGAAAAAAATTATTCTGAACTGTTTCAGGCTTATAAGGATGGAATTCTGTATTCTGAAAATAAAAAAATAGCATATGCAGACAGTGCTATATTAGCGGCTAAGAACTCAGGGAAAAATGATTTAATAGGTGACGGGTATTTAAGTAAGGGAGCCATTTATTATTTTAATCAGCGTAAATTTCAATTTGCTTTAGAAGAATATTTAAAAGCTTATGAATATCTGAAAGATTCTAAAAACGAATTTCTAAAATACCAGAATATTTATCATATAGGTGTTGTAAAAAGTTATTTAGGGTATTATGATGAAGCACTGAAAATTTTTGAGGAATGTATTGCTTTTTTTGAAACAAAAATTAATGGTGACATTCATGATAATACAGTTTTTAATAATACAAAAGGATATTTAAACTCTTTACATCAGGCAATCATTTGCTATCAGGCTCTCGGAAAAAATGAAGAAGCAAAAAAAATGTTGGATGAGGCTGAAAGAAAACTTCCTAAAACAAAAGATTTTTATTTAGAAAAAAGTTACTTCGAAAAAAGTTTAGGAGTTTCTGAGTTCAAAAGTAAAAATTACACTCAAGCTATTAAATATTTTGATCAGGCACTTCCCGAACTTCTTAAAGTAAATGACTTCAGCTGGGCTTCTTATATTTATTTCTATAAAGGCAAAAGTTATGAAATTCTTGGGAACCAGGATCTTGAAGTAATTAATTACAAGAAAGTAGATTCTATATTTAATAAAAATAAATTTATTCTTCCTGAATTAAGGAGTAATTATGAAGAGTTGATTGAATATTACAGAAAAAACGGTAATCATAAAGAAGAGTTATATTATACAAACCAACTTTTAAAAGTTGATAGTGTGATTGCTTCAGATTTCAAACATCTTTCTACCAGAATCTATAAAGAGTATGATACTAAGATGTTAATGGAAACAAAAGAAAATCTTGAGAAAACAAATTCTTATAGTAAACTGCTTTTGTTTATTTGTCTTGCTATTATTGCTGCTTTAGGAGTGATCATGTTCTACAGAATAAGAAAACAGAAAAATATTCAGAAAAATTATGATGATTTGCTTATTAAACTTGAAGAAAAAAACAATCAGCAGGAAATTGTTTCTATCCCGATAAAAACGGAGGTAACCGATTCTTCAGACAAGAATATCAAGTTTGATAACAGTATCGTTGAAAAGCTTTTAAATGATATTCAGACATTTGAGAACAATCAGGGATATTTGGAACAGGGACTTACCCTTAAAAAACTTGCAGAACAGTTTAAAACCAATACTTCTTACCTTTCTCAGGTGATCAATGAATATAAAGGCAGCAACTTTAATACTTATATTAATGCTTTAAGGATCAGTTATGCAACCCAAAAGATTTATCAGGATAAAGAATGGAGAAAGTATTCTATAGAGCATATTGCTTCAGCTGCGGGTTTTAGTAACAGACAAAGTTTTTCAAATATATTTCTGGAGCAGAACGGAATCAGGCCTGCTGATTTTATTAAAAAGAGAATTAAAGAGCTCGAAGATCAAAATAATTAGACTTAATGATAAAATCTATTCAAATAAAAAACCGAACTTTTAATTAAAAGTTCGGTTTTCTTATTAATAGAATGTGAATGTTTGATGTGTATCTTAATTTCTTATTTCAGTTCCATTATTTATAAATTGTAGAGAACAGGGTCCTTCCCTAGATTGTCAGAACCCTGAAATGTTCTTCTACATGAAAACTGAATGATGAAAAGTTATATATAAATGATATGGTGTCTTGTTTTATCTGTAACAAATATAGAATCATAAATTATTATCAACAAGTTATTGTAGTTACCATTTATAAATATTTACGTAATAATTTACAAAAAACAACTTGTTTTAGATTTAAATCTTTGACTTACAGTTTCTTATTGTATCAACTTATTTAAATCTTAATTAACGTGAGTTCGGGATAATAATAAATAAATTTATGATACAAAAAAGCAGAAAAATTAGTATATTTAAGGTATTGAAATTCAAATATTTAACTAAAATTTCTGCTATGATTTCTGATGATGA
>NZ_JBPCHW010000036.1:0-18758 GCF_051011795.1 Chryseobacterium sp. RLHN22 | reverse complement strand
GGGAGTGTTGCGACGCGGAACACCCCCCCCGAAACATAAATTTTTCTTCAGACTTTTATTGCTCATCAATTTCTTCGTCCTCATCTTCATACTGCTCAAGATAATATGTGAAAGTAAAATCTTCCACTTGCTCTTCTGCATCTTCCAGAGTAGTCAAAAGATCTTCAAAAAGTTCAAGCTGATCAACGCTCATGTTCACAAACTCGATGTGAAGCGGCATCTCGAGTTCTCCGGAAATAACATCAAAAAGGGCGTCCAGATTATCTCCGAAATGTTCAGGAAGTTTTAGTTTTTCTTTAAGCTGAGTATAAAAATCTTCGTAATCTCCAATTTCTGTAAAGTCGATGTATATTGTATTCATAGATTATTTTTAATGGTGCAAATGTAGGAGTTTTAGGGAATGACTACTATTTTTTCTCAAAGCTCTTGTAATGATCTTTCGTTAAATAGACCTCTCCGTTTTTAGTAAAAACAATTCGATCTGAATTTCTGTTTCCGCAATTGTAATTTACATCTGCCTCAAAATATTGTTCTCCTTTCGGAAGTTTTCGCTCACGGTTGCCAAAATGGTCTCCGCCAATAGCTCTTCCGGGAAGAATTTCACAAAGATTTCCTTGCGAAGCATTCCAACCCAATTTCTTAGCTTCATTCTTTGTTATATAATAGTCAGGAAGCTTATGATTTTGTTTTATATAATTAATTACAGTTGTTTCTTCAGTAATCGAATAGATTTCGCTGCTGTTTTCGGATGTACTTCTTTTTTTGTTATCGTAAATTTTTGAAGATTCCTGAGCTTTTTCTGTTTTATTTAGGGCTTCCTTATCCGCAATAAAATTATTGTAAATATACATCACAGATATTCCAAAAAGAAGCCCGAGACAGGCAAAGAAAAGCGAACGGGTTTTTGGATTCATAATTCTGGGGTCAATTGTTAATTTAACTTCGTTAGTGAATGTCAATATTAAACTATAAATGTGAATTTTTGAAATTCACAACTCACTTGCACAGCAAAATTGACTTTTACGCTCTCCATTCTTCCGGAACATCACAAACGGGAATAGGGTTGATCTTATGTTGAGCCGCTTTGTTCATACGGCTGAAAATTTGAAACACTTCCAAATCTCTTCCGTTGTAATCGGCTTCTGTTTTTGTTCCCCATTCTTTCTGGATTTTTTCCAGTTCAGGATAGGTAGCCCCGATTTGTTGTTCGTCGGTTCTGTCTACATCCCAAAGACCATCGGTTGGGATTGCGTTTTTAATACTTTCCGGCAAATCCAAAGCTTTTGCCAATTCATAAACTTCAGTTTTGTAAAGATCCGCAATAGGGGAGATATCAACTCCGCCGTCACCGTATTTGGTATAGAAACCTATTCCAAAATCTTCCACTTTATTTCCTGTTCCGCAAACCAAAAGACCGTTAATTTGCCCGTAGTAATACAAAGTCAGCATTCTGAGACGTGATCTGGTATTGGCAAAGGCAAGCTTTTCATTCGGGAATTCATCATCTCTTACATTGAAAATATCATGTAAAGCCTCAAATGGCGCATTAAGATCTACAGAGAATCCGTCAACATTCGGAAATTTGTTTTTTAGAAAATCAATCTGTTCCTGTGCTCTGGATATCTGATCTTTTTGTTGTCTGATCGGCATTTCCATAACCAAAGTTTTTAGTCCGGTCATTGCACAAAGTGTAGAAACCACTCCGGAATCAACACCACCTGAAACTCCGATCACATAACCTTTTACTCCTGCTTTTTGAGCATAATCTTTTAGCCAGTTTACAATATGATCTATTACTTTTTGTGTCTGCATTGTATATTTTTATTGTTTGAAATTTTCTCTTCTAAGTTCGTACCAAAAACAGATTCCGTCAGGTTCGGTAAATTTTCCTTTGTTTTCAAACCCGAGTTTAGGAAGAATTTTGTTGGAAGCAATATTTTCTGAATGAGCATGTGCATAAATTACGTCTGCCTTTACTTCGTTGAAGCCAAATTGAAGTGAAGCTTTTCCCGATTCAAAAGCATAACCTTTTCCCCAGGTTTCGGGAATAAATCTGTAACCCAGATCGTAAAAATTCTGGTGTCCGTTGATTTCTGTCGTGTGTAATTTTAATCCACTCCAGCCGATTAAAAGTCCGCTTTCCTTTTCAACGACTGCAAGTCTTCCAAGGCCATTGTCTTTGTATTGCTGCATGATCATTTTTACGACTTCTTTTGATTCTTCAGCTTTATTAAGCGTTGGCATTCCAATATATTTCATCACTTCAGGATCAGAATCGAGCAGAAAAAGACGTTCGTAATCTTCTTCCACAAACTTCCTTAAAATCAGTCTTTCGGTTTCAATATAAATATTCATAGTTAGTTTATTTGTGTTTTTAAGATTTAATATTAAGTTTGTTTAAACTAATTTTAAATTTAACCACAAAAGGTACAAAAGATATTCTTCCAGCGATTATTAGATAATAAAAGCTCTCAAAAGGATAAAAATCGAAGATTTTTTTAAAACTTATGTGCTCTTTTTGTCAGCTTAATGATAAACTTTAAACACTTTATCTAAATCTTTTGCGCCTTTTGTGGTTAAATAAAAGTTTAAACAAGTTTATTAATTTCTACTGTTACAAAAAATCCTTTTTCATCGTAATTTTATATTTATATCCTTATTTTTGTACACTTAAATTTCATGTAAAAATAATGAAGATTTTTAGAATTGCAGCACTTTCATGCTTTTTAGTTTTAAGTCTAAGCTCTTGTAAAAAAGACAAAGAAACAGATTGGAAAGTAGAAATAAAAAATCCGGTTGAGAAAATAGAACTTACCGATATTTCGAAGGAATTTTATGATGTAAACACCCCTTTGGAGCAGTTTAAGGCTAAGTTTCCATGGTTTCAGGGGACTGTTTCTGATGAAGACTTTGCCAAAAACAGGGTGAACGCTGAAGAAGTGAGAATTTATAAAGAAGCAATTTCTAAAATTGATCAGACTAAACTCAAAAAAGAACTTGAAGATCTTTTTACACACATTAAATATTATTTTCCCAATTTTAAAACACCAAAAGTATATTTGTTTTCATCTTCATTACAGATGATTCAGGAGCCGCTTTTGTATGATGAAAAAACCAATTTTCTCTTTATTGATATAAGCGGATTTATGGGAAATAATAATCCGAATTATAAAGGTTTGGAAAATTATTTTCAAAAATCAATGAATCCTAACAATATTGTTCCTAAAGTTTCTAAGCTTTTTGCTGAACAAATTGTCCCTTTTTCAACTGATCATCAGAAATTTATTGATCTCTTGGTGTACAATGGGAAAATAATGATGCTTCAGAGTGCTTTTCTTCCGGAAACTCCTGATTATCTAAAGATGGATTACGATAAAAAGCAATACGATTGGGCTGCTGCCAACGAAGCTAATATTTACAATTATTTTGTTGAAAATAATTTGATTTTTGGTGATGATCACCGTTTGGTAGACCGTTTCATCAATCCGGGACCGTTTTCAAAATTTTATACCGAAATCGACAACGAATCTTCACCAATGGTAGGTGTGTACATCGGATGGCAAATCTGCAAAGAGTATTTTAAAAAGAATCCTGAAACCAAACTAACAGATTTCCTTAAAATAGATGCCACAGAAATTTTTAATAAAGCAGAGTATAAACCGAAAATAGAAGAATAAATTTTGTTGTTGGTTTTTGGTTGATGGTTGTTAGTTTTTTAACATTATAAAATTTATTATTCGATCAACTAACAACCAAAGCCCGACAACCATTTAAACATATTAGAAAAATAGAAAAAATGAGAAAAACTCAGATAACGATAGATGTTGAGCTGGATGAAAACCACATTCCCGAAGTAATGACGTGGAACGCTCAGGATGGAGGAGTAGAAAAAGAAGAAACCAAAGCGGTAATGATCTCAGTATGGGACGAAAAAACATCGGAGGCTCTAAGAATTGATCTTTGGACAAAAGATATGCCTGTAGATCAGATGAAGATGTTTATGCATCAGATTTTTATTTCGATGGGGAATACGTATCAGAGAGCAACCGGGGAAGATGATGTTGCAGCGTGGATTGAGCAAATGGCGGAGGAATTTGCGATTAAATCAGCAATAAAAATGTAAAAACGAATTTGAAAATGTGATAATAAGACAATTTGAAAATGAAAGTTGTGAAAGTAATTTTCAAATTAATAAAATATAAAACAATGAATTTCAATACAAAAGTTATACACGGCGGACAACATCACGAATCTGCAACAGGTTCTGTAAATGTTCCGGTTTTTTTAACGTCTACATTCGCACAAAAATCTCCGGGAGTACATTCCGGATACGAATACTCAAGAGCTGCAAACCCAACAAGACAGGCTTTGGAAGACTCTTTGGCAAGCATCGAAAACGGAGCGAGAGGTTTGGCTTTCGGATCTGGTTTGGCGGCGATCGACTGTGTTTTAAAATTATTAAATCCAGGTGATGAAGTCATTGCAGTGGATGATTTATATGGTGGGACATACAGAATGTTCACCAGACTTTTTGAAAAATATCAGTTGAAATTTACTTTCGTGAATTTTGATGATGTTTCTAAAATTGCAGATGTGATCACTGATAAAACTAAACTGATCTGGGTTGAAACTCCAACAAATCCATTGATGAAATTAGTTGATATTAAAGCGGTTGTAGAAATTGCAAAAGGAAAAGATATTCTTGTTGCTGTTGATAACACTTTCGCAACGCCATATCTTCAAAGACCAATTGATTTGGGTGCTGATATCGTAATGCACTCAGCTACAAAATATTTAGGAGGGCATTCCGATGTTATTGCGGGAGCTTTAGTAGCAAAGGATGCTGAATTGGGAGAAAAACTTCACTTTATTCAGTTTGCAAGTGGTGGAATTTTAGGACCTCATGATTCTTATTTGGTGTTGAGAGGAATTAAAACTTTGGCATTAAGAGTTCAGAGACATTCTGAAAACGGAATGGCTGTAGCAAAATATCTTGAGTCTCATCCGGCAGTTGCTCAGGTAATTTATCCGGGATTAGAATCTCACCCGCAATACGAATTGGCAAAAGCTCAGATGAAAGATTTCGGAGGAATGGTTTCTTTCACGTTTAAATCGGGTAAAAAAGAAGATGCTATCAAGTTTTTGGAGAAAGTAAGAGTTTTCACTTTGGCGGAATCTTTGGGCGGAGTAGAATCGTTAGCAAATCATCCGGCTTTGATGACTCATGCTTCCATACCTGCAGAAAAACGTACAGAACTTGGAATTACCGATGATTTAGTTCGCCTAAGCGTTGGAATCGAAGATGCAGAAGATTTGATTGCGGATTTAGAACGCGCTTTTTCTTAAAATAAATTAGGCATCCGTTTTTATAGCGGATGTTTATTTTTAATTTAGCCATTCAATGAAAAATACAAGAAAAGCAATAATCGAAGATTTAAGCCAATTAGCTAAATTATTCGACCAATACAGGATTTTTTACCATAAAGATTCGGATATTCCTGGCGCTGAACAATTTTTAAAACAAAGAATAGAAAATAAAGATTCTGAGATTTTTGTTGCTGAAAATGGAGACGAATTGGTTGGTTTTGTTCAACTGTATCCATTGTTTTCTTCAACAAGAATGAAACGTTATTGGCTGCTGAATGATTTATACGTGAATAAAAATTCTCGTGGAAAAGGATTTTCAAAAGAATTGATTGAAAAAGCAAAAGAAATGGCAAAATCTACCGATGCAGCCGGCATTCTTCTTGAAACCGGGAAATCCAACGACATCGGGAACCAATTATATCCAAGCTGCGGATTTAAAATTTATGATGAGGTGAATTTCTACGAATGGACAAATAATGATAGTGAATTGTGAAACTTGAATTATAAATTTATCAAACTCATCACTCATAATTAATAACTTATAACTAAAAAACATGACTGATTTTCAAAAATACGTTCAAAGATATTTAGATCATATTCCATCCGAAGATTGGTTGGGAGAATTGAAAAAATCGGGAGAAAAAACCGTCGAAATTTATTCAAATCTTACAGAAGAGCAATCTCTTTTTGCTTATGCAGAAGGAAAATGGACGCTGAAAGAATTGCTTTTGCATTTATCCGATACAGAAAGAGTTTTTCAGTACAGAATTCTGGCTTTTGCGAGGGGTGATCAAAATGAATTGCCTGGGTTTGATGAAGAACTATACGCAAATAAATCTTTTGCTAATGAAAGAAGTTTGAGTTCTTTATTGGAAGAATATCAATTGGTGAGAAAATCCTCTCAGGTTTTATTAGAAACCGCAAATTCATCAGCTTTAAAAAATATTGGAATAGCCAACGGAAATCAAATTTCGGCTGAAACCATTGGGAAATTAATTGTAGGTCATAATATTCATCATTTGAATATTATTGAGGAAAGATATTTGCCGAAGTTGTAAAGTTTTTTAATTTTATGTCATTGCGAGGAGTGAAAGCGACGAAGCAATCTCATAATTTTAAAACGACACAAATGAAACCCGGATTTATTTATATTATGACCAATGAAAATAATACTGTTCTTTATACAGGTGTAACATCTAATTTGCCAAAAAGAGTTCAGCAGCATAAAGAAAAATTTTTTGAATTAAGTTTTACGTCAAAATATAATGTGTGCAAGCTTGTTTACTGGGAATCATTTCAGGAAATTGGTGATGCTATTTCCAGAGAAAAACAAATCAAGGCAGGTTCTAGACAGAAAAAAATAAATTTAATAAACTCAATTAATCCTGAATGGAGAGATTTAGCAGAAGACATTAAGGATATTATGAATCCTTATTGAGATTGCTTCGTCACTTTGTTCCTCGCAATGACAAACAAATGGAAAACATCATACAAATACTAAAATCCGGCGGAACAATTTTATATCCTACAGACACCATCTGGGGAATTGGTTGTGATGCGACAAACATAGAAGCTGTCAATAAGATTTTTGACATTAAAAAGCGTGAAAAGAACAAATCCATGATTATCCTGGTGGAATCTGAAAAGAGACTGCAGGATCTGGTTGACGTTCCGGAAATGGCTTGGGAAATTATTGATTTGAGCGAAAAACCGGTAACCATCGTTTACGAAAATCCAAGAGGTTTGCCGAAGGAGTTATTAGCAGAAGACGGAAGTATAGGAATTCGTTTGGTGAAAAATGATTTTTGTAAAAAGCTAATAACGAAACTAAATAAGCCTTTAGTCTCGACCTCAGCGAATTTCAGTGGAGATAAAAGTCCGTTGAAATTCTCGGATATTTCGCCCGAAATTATAGATTTGGTGGATTATGCAGTGGAAGAAAATAGAGATGTTGTGTCAAAATATTCCGGCTCTTCGGTGATAAAAATCTGGAGTGATAACAGAATAAAAGTTCTTCGAGAGTAAAAGAAAAGATTTTAATTATCTTTGCAATACCATTTAACCATTAGGAAGTCGGAAATTTAATTTTTTTAACTTAAAATCTGATTTCTTAGTGGTTTTACATTAGATATAAGTTAACAATTATAAAACATATAGTTAAAACATATAGTTGTAAGTCTAATATCTAGCATCTAATATCTAACATCTATTAAAAAATGTTCATCAATCTCAATCAAAATAAAAATCTAAAACTTTTCAAAATAATTTCTGAGGTAGCGGCAGAAAACAATCAGTCTGTATACATTGTGGGCGGTTATGTCCGGGATTTGCTGATGAAAAGAAAGGCTTCCACGGATATTGATTTTGTGACCGAACAAAGCGGAATAGAATTAGCGCAAAATGTTGCTAAAACCATTGATCCGAAAATGAAAGTTTCCGTTTTCAAAACGTATGGAACGGCGATGATTAAATATAAAGATCTTGAGCTGGAATTTGTAGGTGCAAGAAAGGAAAGTTATTCTGAAGACAGCCGCAAACCGGAAGTGGAAGGCGGAACGATTGAAGATGACCAGAAAAGAAGAGATTTTACCGTTAATGCAATGGCAATTTCTTTGAACAAAGATAATTTCGGTGAATTGATCGATCCTTTTAACGGGATTGATGATCTGGAAAAAGGAATTTTAAGAACTCCATTAGAACCCGCACAGACGTATTCTGACGATCCTCTGAGAATGATGAGAGCGGTACGTTTTGCTTCAACGTTAAATTTTAAAGTTGAAGATAATTCACTTGAAGCCATTAAACAGGAGGCAGAAAGAATTAAGATTGTTTCCAGGGAAAGAATCATGGTTGAATTTAACAAGATCATGCTTTCCAAAAAACCCTCAATTGGTTTAAAACTAATGGAACAGACCGGTTTGATGAAATTAATTATTCCTGAATTAATCGATCTGAAAGGGGTAGAAGAAGTGGAAGGTCAAACGCATAAAGACAACTTCTACCATACTTTGGAAGTGGTGGATAATATTTCTGAAAACACCGATAATCTATGGCTTCGCTGGTCGGCATTGCTTCACGATATTGGAAAAGCACCTACCAAAAAATTCGTGGAAGGAACAGGCTGGACTTTTCATGGACATGAGTTTTTAGGGTCAAAAATGGTAAAAACGTTATTTCAAAGATTGAAATTACCATTAGGACCGGACATGAAATATGTTCAGAAAATGGTGAAACTTTCATCACGTCCAATCGCTTTAATTACGGATGACGCTTCGGATTCTGCATTGAGAAGATTGTTGTTTGATGCCGGTGAAAATCTTGAAGATCTGTTCACGCTTTGCAAAGCTGATATCACAACGAAAAACTCCAAAAAACAGGAGAAATTCAAGAAGAATTTTGAGTATGTTGCGGTAAAGATTAAGGAAGTAGAGGAAAAAGATCAGGTAAGAAATTTCCAGCCACCCATTTCCGGAGAAGAAATCATGAGGATGTTTAATTTAAAACCCGGTCGTGAAATCGGGATGTTAAAGGAAAAAGTAAAAGAAGCAATTCTGGAAGGCGAAATTGGAAATGATAGTGAAGAAGCTAAAAACTTTGTTATTGCAGAAGCGGAAAAGCTTGGATTAACACTTGTTTAAAATGCTTTTCGCAACATTTGACTATATCATGTTAATAGTAATTTTCATCTTCAATTTTGGAGTTTGGAAATACAAAATAATTAAAAAACGCAATCGGATCTTGTATCTGATTGTGTTTTTACTTTTTGGGCTTATTATACCCTATTTTTCTGTAGATTTTGAAATTAAAAAAGCCGTTAAAGATCGGCCTCTTGTTGATGGTTTTACTCTTCTTTATGTATATTTCAGGTTTCCCATCTGGTGGTTTATTGGAATTATTGAGGTTTTAATTTTAACGAAATTAATTTATAAAACTAAATCATAATAAATTCTTAAAAATTTGTTAATAAAATACTAAAATTGAACAGTTTTTGTTATTACATTTGTGAAAACATTGAAAACAAATTTGTTTAATTTTAAAAAACTATCGGTGAAAAAAATCTTCTTATTTCTGCCCTTACTTTTTCTGATTTTCTCCTGCGAAAATACTAAAGTAGAAAAAGTTGAAAATGCTTTCTATTACTGGAAATCCAACGATTATCCTTCCAGTTCAAACAAAGAAAAAGATATTTTAATTGATCAGAATATTAAGAAACTGTATGTGAAATTTTTTGAGGTCGATTATACCGATGCAATGGGAAATTTTCCTATTTCTAAAACCAGTTTTTCACTGAATTCTTATTGTGATGAAAAATCAACGAATTCTTATGAAGTTATTCCAACGGTTTATATTAAAAATATTGTTTTTCAGAAAAGTGCAGAGAAAGATTTAGATCAATTAGCAGATAATGTAAACTTTTTAATTAACAAATATACAAATGAAAGATTAGACTCTTTAAAGGTTTCAGAAATACAGATTGACTGCGATTGGACGGCTTCTACAAAGGATAAGTATTTTTATTTTTTAAAGAAATTAAAACCGATTTCACAAAAAGAAATTTCAGCTACACTAAGATTGTATCCATACAAATATCCAGATAAAATGGGAGTTCCGCCAGTTGATAAAGTTACTTTGATGTGTTATAATCTGATTAATCCATTGGCGGATCACTCGAAAAATTCGATTCTTGATTTAAAAGAATTGGAAAGCTATCTCAATACAGCAAAAAAATATCCGTTGCATTTGGATGTTGCACTTCCGGTATATTCCTGGATGCAGGTTTACCAAAACAATCAGTTTACGAATGTTTTGTATGATGTGAAAGATATTAAGCCTCATTTAAAAGAAATAAAACCGCTTTGGTATGAAGTGCAGAAAGATACAGTTATTAATTACGAAACGTATTTGAGAACCGGAGATAAGATAAAATATGAAGAAATAACGGCAGATAAAATCAATAAAGCTATTGCGATTATCAGGAAAAATGTCAAGTTTGATAAAGAAATTACCGTAACGCTTTTTCACTTAGACGAAAAACAACTTAATAATTACACCGATGAAGAAATTAGTCATTTTTACAGCGATTTTACTAAGTAGCGCTTTTTCTGCGTGTGGTTTTTATCCTTACGGAGAAGACGTTAGGTTCTATTTTCTGAATCCTAAGAACTTTTCTTATCAGTCATATTCTTCATTTTATTATTCGGTTTTAAGTTTTGAACAAAATTCTGAAGCTGTAATTTCCAATCAGGATAATGAAAAATTGTGGAGGAAATATTGTGATAATAAAGTTCTTATTGCAGATATCTCAACTGTTTTGGATAGTTTTAGTTTCTCTGATATTCAGGGAAATTCTTCAAATCCGTTTCTTCATTATTTATATTCCCAAAAAGATATTGAGGCAATTAATTATTTGAAATTTGCCAAAAATTGCGAGTACTTCAATACCTGGCAGGATGATCCTTGGGAAAGAAATGAAAATACTGCGACTGCAAAAAGAAATGATTTATTAAATAAAGCAACTGTTTTGGCTTCAAAAAGCAAAAAAGTAGAATTCAAAAAAAGATATGCTTTTTTAGCACTTCGTTTGGCTTTTTATAATAAGGATATGAAAAGCATTGAGAAAATTTACAGTCGATACTTTTCGGCAAATCAATCCAATGACGTGATTGATGTTTGGGCGTTGTATTTTAAGGCGACTTCAGAGACAAATCCGGCGTTGAAAAATCTATATTTTGCGAAAGTTTTTGCAGCCAGTCCTGAAAAAAGATTTGTTTCGTGGCAATATTTTGAATCACAAGTTCCTGTAGCTGATGTTTTAAATTTAGCTAAAAATAAAAAGGAAAAAGCAAATGTTTTACTGCTTTACGGACTTTATAATCCGGATAAAAATTTAGAAAATATAAAACAGATGTATGCCGAAAATCCGAATTATGACGGATTGAGTTTTTTGCTATATCGTGAATTGGGAAAGCTTGAAGATTGGGTTTTCACACCTTATTATTCTCTTTTTTATACGAATGATGATTATTGGGAGAGTGATCCTGAAAACGAAAATGTTCTTAAAATTTTAGAACGTTCAGACATCGACAGACAATATGCAAAAGAGGTTTTGGAATTCATTAATTCGGTTGATTTATCTAAAGTTGAAAATCCGAATTTCTGGAAATATGCGAGAGCAGAGCTTTTATTAATGACCAAAAATTATTCTGAAAGCTTAAACCAAGTTGCTGAGCTGGAAAAAGTTTTACCGTCTGAAAATCTTCTGCGAAACAATGTGGAAATCATAAAAGCTTTGAATCTTTTTGCGAATCAAACCTATGGAAATGCTAAAATTCCGGATGCAGCGAAAGAAATTATCATTAAAAATAAAGACAATAAACATTTTATTTTTGCTTTAGGCAGAGAATTGGAATATTTGGGAAATACTGATGATGCCGCACTTTTATACGCCTCGTTAAATCATCCTTCTATTGGAAATGAATATTACAATAATGTTTACTATAAATCTTTGAAAAATTCTAATCATACTTATGATACGTATTACTATGATTATTTTGATTATCTGGATGCTGTTTATTCACCCGAACAATTGCAGAGTTTTATCAATGAAATTAATGGTTTAAGTAAAAATCCAGATTCGTTTTATAGAAATTTTTATTCGATTAATCAGTCAGAAATCAATTCTTTGTATGATTTGTTGGGTACAAAATACATCAGACAAAACAAGTTGAATTTAGCTTTAAATACTTTCAATAAGCTTGGTGAGAATTATTTTGATGCGCAATATTCACTTTGGGAAAGAGATGGTAAAGACAATTACTATTCATCCAGCAAGGTTTTTGATCAGAATCCGTTTTATCATTTAAAATATACGCCTGATTTTATTCCTGAAAAAGAACATTTCAGAGTGAATAAAATTTCGGTGACCAGAAAGCTTATCGAATATCTGAACAAAGCCAATAATCCGAAAGAAAAAGACAGAGATTACTATTATTTTTTGGTGGCCAATTGTTATTACAATATGTCGCAATACGGCAATGCATGGATGATGAGAAGGTATTCTGTAAGCTCGGCAGGAAATTATTCTATTCGGGAAGATAATCAGGAATTCAATACAGCAGGTCTTGCAAAATATTATTACGGGAAAGCTTTTGAAAATGCTCAAACCTATAAATTTAAAGCTTTATGTCTGAGAATGCAGGGGAGATGTGAGAATTATAATTACGATTTTATGGGTGAGAATACTATGAATTATTCTTCCCAAGCCGGTAATTACGAAGACAGAAGGTTTGAACAAAATAAATATTATCAAGATCTTAAAAATAATTATCCGGATCAGTATGAAGATATGATGAGTGGATGTGAATCTTTTAAAACTTATTTTAAAGCAAGAAGATAGATTTAGATAAAAAATGCGGTTCTTTTAAAACCGCATTTTTTATTTTGTAAAAGACTAAGATTAGTAATTTTTATAAACCCCGTTTGCACCTATTCCTGTTTTAAACTTGCTGATTTGAGTTCCTGCAGTTGTATAAACTGTAATTTCGCTTGCTTCTGTAAAACCTTTTACGTCAACAGTGAAAATTCTTCCTTCTATTACGTTGAAACCATAAAGTGTAAAATAATCTCCACCGTCTACAGCTGTAATAATAGGACTTGTAGGAGCTGTTGTAGCATTCATATCCATAGAATAGACTTTGTTTTTTGAGCTGAAATAAAATCTTCCGCCGTCAATCTGAAGGTTGGTTCCGTTTGTAATACCTGTAAGAGTAGTTGTTTTTACAACAGATCCTGTTGCAGATATTTGATGGATATAAGAATCGGTAGTTCCAGCTGCAATGACATAAACATTGTTGTTGTAAGAAATTGTTTTGTTGATGTTTCCATTCGGAACTGCTATTGCCGCTCCATCAATGGTGTTGCTGGTTGTGTTGATTTTTGTGATCGTATTACCAAATCCTACAGTTGCATTTTGTACAAAGATATTCCCTCCCGCTTCAACAACATTCTCAACGGTACTTGTCGATGCAAAATCAATTTTCTTTACAAAAGAATTGTCAGCTAATTTATATACGTTAACAAATTTTGCGCCTCCGTATAGATCGTTAGAAACGTAAAGGTTACCGTTTGCAATAGCCATGTAACGAGGGGTATTCAGCTGAGCTGTAATTTCACCTGTTTTTCTGAATGTTGTACGGTCTACAATTACAATTTTATTTGAGTTATTCAACAGAAGATATGCTTTATCTCCATTGAAAACCATTGTCTGAAGTACATCTCCCAGATTTTCGTTGTTGTTCTTTGCTTTGTAAATGTCATTTTGCATTACACTTAAATCTCTTGAGACAAAAGATACATCTGCATTCGGAGTGCCATATTTACCTTCATTGGTAATAAAAAGACCATTGTTATAAGTTATTTCCGGAATGATTTCTTCGTAATCTGACGTACATGAAACCGAAAATAGAAGGACGAATCCGAAAATAATCTGTAAAAGTTTGTTTAATTTCATAATATGATAATGTTAAAAATTTATTGTTGCGTTGATGCTGTAATTTCTTTTTGGCAGAGGATAATAATCCATAGTTTCATAGATCGTATCCGTAATATTGTTTACTCGGAATCCTAACGTGTATTTCTTCATTAATGTTGCGGAAAGACCCGTATTCATCACTAAGTAAGGATAAATTGCATATTTTCTGCTTTCATCTGTGGTAGTGTAAGTTAGTCCGTTAAACATTCCCTGTGCATAAAAACGTAAAAATCTGTATTGATAATCAAGGTTCGACGAAAATTTATGCAACGGTGCATAGGTAAGCTGTTTTTGGGTTTCCAAATTTACAGATTTTGTATAACTGTAACCTGCCGTAAACTTTATCGAATGGTTTTCATTGAAATTTTTCTGATACCTAAGCTGAGATTCGAGACCGTAAGACTCTGCTTTATGGGTGTTAAATGGAGACCAGTATCCCGAACCGGTATCGAGCCAACGGATCATATCGGTAATTCGGATGTAATAGGGACTTAAAATGAGCCTAAAATCCCCAGCTTTGAATTCATGATTCATATCGGTCTGAACAGAAGTTTCAGGTCGCAATTCTTTGTTTCCTCCGGGAGTCCAGTACAGATCGTTGAACGAAGGAAACCTGAAATTTTTCGAAAAATTTACATCCACGCTGTACCATTCAGCAGCTTTCCATTTTCCTGAAAGAGAATAAAGTATGGGTGCATCTATTTTTTCGACAAAATCCTGTTTAATTCCTGCTTCAAATCTTAAATTATGGGTAGGAAAATACCTTATTAAACCCGCCACTGAACCCACATTTCTGGAAACTTTAGCGATTCCCGAAGTACCTTCTCCTTCACCCTGGTTTTGCTGAAATTCTCCGATGATATTAATGTTTAGCTTCGGAATAATAAAATAATTAAAATCATTTTTCAAGATATAATTTTTATTGATTCCGCCGCTCGTACTCGGCATATTTTCAACCCCAAAATACTGAAAGTTGTCTTCTGTATAAGCCGCTTTGAAACTGTTTGATATTTTTGAACCGTTATAATCCCAAGCGATTAGATTTCTTAAAGTTTGTGCTTCGTATTTGGTTCTGTTTCCGTTTTCAGAGAAAATAGGGTAGTTTTGCGTTGCATTGTAAAGCTGGCTTTGCCATGAAATGGTCTGTTTTGGAGCAATTTTATAAGCGATTCCTATGTTTGCCGTAGTATTGTAATATTTACCGTTCCAGTTAGTATAATTTTCTTCAGGAACCACATAATCATTCTGACTGATGAGGTAATTTCCCGAAACTTTAAAACTGAACTTATCATTGCTGTAAGCAGCTTGTAAAAAGTTGTTGTAGGTTCCGAAAGAAGCAACTTCAGAATTAAATGATCCGCTAAAACCTTTATTGAAGCTTAATGTATTATTTAAATGAATACTTCCTCCAATGGCCCCGCTTCCGTAAATCACACTTCCGCCTCCGGATTTTATTTCCATTTCATCATAACCAAAAAGCGCAATATTATTCACATCACCCTGACCTAAAAACTGGGAATTAATATTAATTCCGTTCCATACAAAAGCGGTCTGTTGCGCAGTTGTTCCTCTGAATGAAGGTGAAGAAACTGCTCCACGACCATTTTCTTTAATATAAACCGGCGACTGAAAACGCAGAACTTCAGAAAGATTGGAAGCGTTTTTTTGAATATCTTGTGGAGATAATGTCTGGACTGTATGAAAAAGTTTTACTTTTTTCATCTGATTGTCAAAAACATATACTGTGTCGATGGTTTTTTCCTGACCGTGATATAAAGTCAGGCATGAAGACGCAGAAAATAAGATCAATAATCTTTTTGTACTCATACTATTTTTACTTTTCCTCCGAAAGCAAATGTTTTAAAAGGTTGAATTCTGGCAGGTCTCCTGACTTTCGCTTTTCTACACCTTCCCGCTTTGGCAGTGGTTTTTTGTAGAAATTTTTAAATGCGATTTACAGTTGCGGGGACAGTTTGGGGGTTTCACCCAATTCCCTCTTCGTTCCAATACTTTGGAAACCAAAATTTTTGCAAATATAGTTCTTTTGAAAAGAAAGATTAAATTTTATTAACGGTAAAAAATTGAATATGCTCTTTTGTATTAGTGTTTATAAGCTGTTGAAAATTTATAAAAATGTTCCGTCAAAATAAAAAGGAAGTAGATCTTTAATTGAAGAAACCTTTATGCCTTCTTCATGTAAATTTGAAAAATAAAGCTCAATATTTTCATTCTGCTTGGTTTCATATTCAATAATGCTTTGTCTGCAGGCTCCACATGGAGGAATCGGCGGATTTTTTTCTGAAGCCTCTTTAGGACCGCCTACTATGAAAATCTTTTTAACTTTCTGATCAGGGAAATTTGCTCCGATCCAAAATAATGCAGTGCGCTCAGCACAAAGTCCGGAAGGAAAAGCCGCATTTTCCTGATTGTTTCCTGCAAAAATCTCACCATTCTCCAGAAGAACAGCACATCCTACAAAAAAATTAGAGTAAGGTGCATAAGCATTTTCTCTTGCCGATTTAGCTTTTTCGAAAAGATCTTTTTCTAATTCGTTAAGCTCCTCGACACTTTTAAACTGATCATAGCTGATTGTAAAATCTTTTTTCATTTGTTTCCGTAAAAAGGGGGATAAAAGTAAACCTTTTTCATGAGTTGGGCAACAGCATGTTTATCATACTAATTTTGTATTTTTAAAAAAGTTTTAAAAATAATTCAATGTTATATTCACCAATAAAATTCAGAAATGTAGAGCTGAAAAACCGTTGGGTCATGTCACCAATGTGTATGTATTCTTGTGAAAATGGCTTGGCTAATGATTTTCATTTTGTTCATTACGGAAGTCGTGCTCAGGGCGGAACGGGGCTTCTCATAGTGGAGGCAACAGGAGTAGAGCCGAGAGGAAGAATTACCAATCATTGTATGGGGATCTGGAATGATGAACAGGCAGAAAACCTACAAAAAATCGTTGAATTTGTTCATGAAAATTCAGAGAGTAAAATAGGAATTCAGCTGGCTCACGCAGGAAGAAAAGGTTCGACTTGGGAAAACAAACAGATTTCTTTGGAAGATGGTTGGGAAACATTGGCACCAAGTCCTATTCCTTATCATCCGACGGAAAGAATTCCGCATGAATTGACGATGGAAGAAATCAAAGAACAAATTCAGAATTTTAAAAATGCTGCGAAAAGAGCGGTAAAAGCAGGCTTTGATGTGGTTGAAATTCACGGGGCTCATGGTTATCTGGTTCATCAGTTTTTATCACCACTTTCTAATGTGAGAACAGATGAATACGGAGGAAGCTTTGAAAACAGAATAAGGTTTTTATTGGAAATCGTAGATGCAGTAAACGAAGAATTAAATGAAAATGTTGCTTTATTTGTACGAATTTCCGGCACGGAATACGCCGAAAATGGCTGGGATATCAATGACAGCGTAGAATTATCAAAAATTTTGAAAGAGCATCACGTTGATTTGGTGGATGTTTCCAGTGGTGGAAATATTCACGGAGCAAAAATTTCTGTTTTTGACGGTTATCAGGTTCCGTTCTCATCTGCTGTCAGAAATCAGGCAAATGTGATAACAGGAGCAGTAGGTTTAATTACGAAAACTGAACAGGCAGAAGAGATTTTACAAAATGGGGAAGCTGATTTGATATTTGTGGCAAGAGAAATTTTACGAAATCCTTATTTGGCAGTTCAGGGCTCTTTTGAGATGAAAGAAGAATGTTTTTTTCCACATCAATACCTCAGAGCGAAAATTTCTTCTTAATTTTAGGTGCGAATTTAAAATAGAGCAATGCATATAGAAGATTTTATGCTTCCATGTCCCAGCAAAAAGTTTTTGGGAATCGAATGTTTCGGGTGCGGAACTCAAAGAGCTATTGTTTTGGTATTCGAGGGGAAATTTTCGGAGGCTTTTCAAATGTTTCCGGCTGTGTACACTTTACTACTGTTTTTTTGTTTTGTAGGGCTTAATTTTATCGATAAAAAAAGGAATTATGGTCAGATTGTGGTTTTTTTAGCAATAATTAATTCACTGATTATGGTTTTTTCTTATTTTTATAAACATTTTTTCATTCACATAAACTAAACATTAAAAAAATAAATTATGAATCAACAAAAGTTACCTAATGCTACGGCGGTACTTGTTTTAGGAATCGTTTCGATTGTCGGATGCTGTTGTTACGGTATTTTGGGAGTTATTGCAGGTATTATCGGACTTGTGCTTTACAAAAAAGACAATCAGTTATATCAAAGCAATCCTACCTTATACTCAGATTACAATAACCTGAATACAGGTAGAATTCTATGTATCATAGGTTTATCGATTAGTGTTCTGTATCTTGTTCTGAATGTTGTGATGATTGCCGTTTTCGGTTGGGATACTCTTTCAGATCAACAATTGATGCAGGAGCGTATGAGAGAATTGATGGGACAGTAAATCTAAATTTAGCATAATTAAAGATCGCAGAAATGCGGTCTTTTTTTGTTATAGCCCTAGATATGATGCTTAATAAATATCTCTCATTACTAGCTGTAATCGTATAATTACGACAGAAAATCGTAGAATTACTACAAAATTTGAGATTTTGTATTTAAAATGCAAAATATGTTTTCAGAGGTTTTATCTTTGAAATATAAAATCAGAACAAAATATTAACGAATTAAAATTTACGAATCATGGCAGCAAATTCAAGAGGAATTTTAAAATTCAACGGCGGCGAAGGGCAGAAATTATTAAAGCTGAACTACAGCGTTTCAAGATCTACGGATGTTTCGGGACGTGTAGCATCCGATCCATCGAATGCGATCATCAAATTAACGGTTGAGGCAACAGAAAAATCTGATATCCTTGAATCATT
>NZ_JBPCHW010000035.1:0-19347 GCF_051011795.1 Chryseobacterium sp. RLHN22 | reverse complement strand
TTTGGAAAAAAGGTTTTGGGCGGCCAAAACCCCCCCCCCGAAACTTTTTATTTAATTTAAAGCCAAACTACCATTGGCCCAAAGCTTATCATTATAAAGAATAATTTGGAGCTTCCTGAGTAATAATAACGTCGTGAGGATGCGATTCCTTTAATCCGCTCCCTGTGATCATTACCATTTTAGTCTCTTTCTGTAAAGCTTCAACATCTTTAGCTCCACAATATCCCATTCCTGCTCTCAAACCACCGGTCAATTGGAAAATTACATCTTCCAGTTTCCCTTTACTCGGAACTCTTCCTTCAATTCCTTCCGGAACGAATTTTTTAGCTTCACTCTGGAAATATCTTTCTTTACCCCCTCTTTTCATTGCAGAAAGACTTCCCATTCCCTGATATGTTTTGAATTTTCTTCCCTGGAAAATAATTTCTTCTCCCGGTGCTTCATCAGTTCCGGCTAAAAGTGAACCCAACATTACTGCTCCTGCTCCACTTGCAATTGCTTTTACAATGTCTCCTGAAAGCTTGATTCCTCCGTCAGCAATAACTGCCACATTTTTAGTCTGAGCATATTCATATACATTATAAATAGCAGATAACTGAGGAACTCCAACTCCCGCAACAACCCTCGTTGTACAGATAGAACCCGGACCAACTCCTACTTTAAGAACATTTGCGCCTGCTTCAATGAGATCTTTAGCAGCTTCAGCTGTAACAATATTTCCACCGACGATATCCAAATCAGGATATGCTTTTCTGATTTCTGAAATTTTATCTAAAACTCCTTTAGAATGACCATGTGCAGAATCGATACCGATAATATCAACACCTGCTTCAACCAGAGCAGCAATTCTATCTAAGGTATCTTCTCCTACACCCACTCCGGCTCCGACAATCAATCTACCGTTCTGATCTTTGTTTGCATTTGGGTATTCTAGCTGATTGTCGATATCTTTAATGGTAATTAAGCCTACCAATTTATTTTCGGCATCAACAATCGGAAGCTTTTCAACTCTGTTTTTAAGAAGAATCTCTTTTGCTTTCTCAAGATTTGTATTTTTATCAGAAGTGATGAGCTTATCTTTGGTCATGATCTCTTCTACTTTTGCATCGAGATTTTCCTGATATTTTACATCTCTGTTGGTAATAATTCCGATCAAAACATTATCTGCATCTACAACAGGTAGTCCGGAAATTTTATAATTTGCCATTAACTCTTTAGCCTGACCTAAGGTGTGGTCTTTTGAAAGGGTAACAGGATCAGAGATCATTCCGTTTTCAGAACGCTTCACTCTGTTTACCTGAGCTGCCTGTTCAGCAATGGGCATATTTTTATGAATAAAACCTAAACCGCCAACTCTTGCCAAAGCAATCGCCAAATCAGCCTCTGTAACGGTATCCATTGCAGCGGAAACGATCGGAACGTTAAGCGTAATTTTGTCGGTAAGTCTTGATTTTAATGAAACCTGGTTAGGTAAAACTTCAGAATAAGAAGGAACTAGAAGCACGTCATCGAAAGTGATGGCTGTCTCTACAATTTTGTTATGAATAGACATCTTTACTTTCTTGCAAAATTAAGGCTTTTCAGCGAGATACGAAAATCAACTATAATAGTTTAAATAAAACTTAACAATTCATGTTATAAATCGAAAAAAGCCACCTAAAAGATGACTTTACAAAATTAAATATGGTTGAATATGAAGTTATTTATCGGATGCGATGTTGATCATTCTTGAAATATCATCTGCTGTAAAACTCCCTTTTACATCTACAAAGACCAAATCTTTCTTAGAATTTACAGTAATCAGCATATTTTTTATCATGTCACCTTGCTGCTTTACACGGATATTTACATTTTCACCATCGTGCTTTATGGTAGCCCATTCTTCGTAATTTTCATTTTTCAGATAATTGGCATAATCTTTCATCAGCTTGTCATTTCCGTTGGCAACAGTCATCATTTTTATCTTCGAGACTTTTTTTACCATGGCGATGGCTTCTTCACTTTCACCATCTTCACTCAAAGCTTTTTTGATATAAGGCTTCGCTAAAAACATAGGCACATTAATACTCGCAAATTGGGCATCTTCATAATCATAGTCTGAATTTGAGAAAAACGCCATATTCGGTTTATGAGAAACAATACATGACTGCATTAAAAATAAAGTACAACAAACGAGGAAAATGACTCTAATTGCTTTCATGGTTTTTAATGATTAGTTGATTTGATTTAAACTTCCTGCTGAAGATTTACTGATATTAGCATCAATTCTCGGGTTTCCTTTATATTTCACAGATCCTGCTGAAGAAGCTTTTACAGTCAATTGATCTTTAGCATTCACCGAAGCACTGCTCCCTGAAGTAGATTCTACGATACCTACGTTTGCTGTTAAGCGCTCGGCTTTGCATGAAGATCCGCTGCTTGCATCAATGGCTACATATTCTGTATTGCCCTCCAAGGTAACGCTTGATCCGCTTGAACTTTTTACTAAAACTTTATTTGCACTAACCGTAGATTTTACATTAGATCCCGAACTTGCTTCAAAATTTGACGTTCCTGAAATATGAAATTTTGCGACAACTGCTGATCCCGAAGATGCATCAACGATCATATCCTTCGCCCGGATTTCATTTACTGCCGTAAAATTCGAGCCCGATGAAGCTTTTATTTTATTGATTGAAGGTGAAGAAACATTTATACTCAGATTTTTAAATTTCAGATTTCTTGTTCCTTTATTATCAATATAGACTTTCAAAACTCCGTTTTCAACTTTTGTGATGACATTCTGAAGTTTATCTGAATCTGCAAAAACTTTTACACTCGGATTGTTTTCCTGCTTGAACACCACCTTGACGCCTGTGCTCATATCAATCCCGGAGAATTCTCCTACATTTCTGTTCTCACCGTTTAGATAAGATGTAGAATTATCAGATACAAAACTGTTTGTAATCGTTGATCTCGTTGTATTAGTTTTCGCCTCAGTAGAATTAATCATTTTATTGACATCATCCATCGAAAGTCTGCCATCAAGCATCACTAAAATATTTTCTCCGCCTCCGCTGTCGATACTCAAGAGCATATTATCCAGCGTACCATCGTTTTTTGCATCCGATGAAAGAAACTTAATTCTACTTCCAGCATTTTTCACAGACATAATCTCATTGTAATTCAGATTACTCAGATAAGACGAAATTTCTTTATTTACGTTGGCAAGCTCACCTTTGGTATTTTCTGTGATTAAAACTTTCAATCCGTCAATTTTTGAAAGAAGCGGCTTTATCTGATCGAGTTCTTCGTCTGCAATATTCAGATTGCTAAGCATTCCGAACATCGGTTTCGCAATCTTAATGGAGGTCACCCCCTCAACTTCCTGATATTTATCAAAAAGCTGATCCAGCTTGTTTTTTTGTCCGTACACATTGAAGAAATGAGACAGCACAAGAGTACATATAATGAATATTTTTTTCATAAGTTCAGTTAATTAATTGATTATAAGCCTGATCAGTTGCATAATCTGTTGTTAATAATCTACATTATCCATGACCTTCGGAGCCAATGCCTGATTCACATTATTGGCGACCACCTGAAATGAATATTTTGTTACATTTATTGCTTCTTCCATGTTTTCGATACGCTTTCCGTTGACGATCACATAAGAATCTTTATATCCTGTTGAATCTTTCTGACTGAGATTACTTTGAGAATTGTAAACATATCTCGGTTTCGATTCTTTTTTAATTCTGCTTTTTTTAGATAAAATTTCATCCAAAACATCTTTCTCTGCAATAGAATTTTCAATAAAAATAGAATCTTTTTTTGCTCCGGAAGCCGAATCTGTTGTATGTACCGCAACCTGAACATCGTGATTGTGGTTTTCATTAATAAACTCGGTTTTCTGTTTCTGAATTTCATTCTCTACCAATCTTGCCTGTTCGTTTAATCCATTAGTTTGATTATAATTAAATATGAAAGCAAGCCCCCAAAGGATTACCGCACTTGCCGCCATCCAGAACCATTTCGGAAAAGAAGGCTTTTTAGCTTGAATCGGAATGACCAGAGTTTCGTTTGATGAAATCTCATCTTCATTTCTTTCAGCTTTTTTCAGGAAATCTTCAAAATCCCAGTTCATTTTTTCTTCCTTTAAATTTTGGAAGATTTCGTTGTATTTATCTTGAAATTTGTCGTTGTTCATAGCTCATCAGTTGTGAGATTTGTTCTTTTACTTTTTGTCTAGCGCGCATCAGATTTACTCTTACTGCGTTTTCTTCCATTTCCATCATTTCAGAAATTTCAGACACTTCATACTCTTCTACATCTTTCAAATGAATAACCATTTTCTGTTTTTCGGGAAGTTGGTTGATAAAACCGATAATTTGTTCTTTCAGATTATTCACTTCCATGCTGTAGAGTTCCGAACGGTGGAGCTGCAGATCTGCAAAACCTAATTTTACATCATGATGCTTGAGTCGGTTGAGACATTCATTCCTCACAGATTTCAAAGCATAAGATTTAAGATTACCAAACTGCCCCAATTCTTCTTTTTTCTGCCAGAATTTTATCATCAAATCCTGTACTACATCTTCTGCTTCATCGCTGCTCATGACAAACCTTTTCGCAAAACGGAACATCTCATCTCTGAGAATAAATACCGTATTCTTAAAAGTTTCCTGAGTCATAAGTTGGTTTCTATCAATAAGACAATCTGAAATCTAAAAATATTACACCGAAAATAAAAAAACTTCAAAATTATTTGAAGTTTCCTTTATTTATCGTACTTAATACGTATTGAAAATATGTTTTAAAATACCTTTATCCTCATCCGTTAAGGCCACATTTCTACGGGCCATTGCTCTTGCTGCCACTTCGTAAGCTTTATCCAGCTTGAATTTTTCATCATCTTTAAATCCGCCCCACGAAAAATTTTCAATAAGATTTGGCGGAAAGCCTTCTTTAAAAACATTTGATGCCACTCCGATCACCGTTCCAGTATTCAATTGAGTGTTGATTGCCATTTTAGAATGATCTCCCATAATTAACCCCGTAAATTGCAGCCCTGTATCTTCAAAAGCTTTGGTTCTGTAGCTCCACAATTTTACATTTCCATAATTATTTTTCATGTTTGATGAATTGGTATCTGCACCAAAGTTGCACCATTCGCCAATCACAGAATTCCCGACAAACCCGTCATGACCTTTATTTGAATATCCGAAAATTATAATATTGCTCACCTCACCACCTACTTTAGAATAAGGGCCAATTGTCGTGGCTCCATAAATTTTTGCTCCTAAATTAAATTTTGAGCCTTCACATAGCGCAATCGGACCGCGAAGATTACAGCCTTCCATCACTTCTGCATTTTTGCCAATATAGATTTTTCCCGTTTTAGTGTTGATTGTTGAAAACTCTATTTCAGCGCCTTCTTCAATGAATAAATCTTCTTTTTTTCCCAGAAACCCATTGGTGGAAGATAATTCCTGAGAGATTCTCCCTTTAGTCAGCAATTCAAAATCGAAATCGATAGCTTTATGATTATATGTAAAAAGATCAGTCGGCTTTTTAAAGAAAACAAGTTCTTCCTTAATATCAGTCATTTTTTCAATCTGACTCAAAGAAAAACCTTCCATATTGATTTTTGCAGCAACCAGCTCATCTTCATACACTAATGCCTCACCTTGTTTCAACTCTTTAATTTGCTGGATAACGGCTTCTGTAGGAAGAAAATTAGGCACCAAAAACAGGCTTTCCTTTTTTTCCGGCTCTCTGAATTTTTGCTGAAGATACATTTCTGTAAACCATGAAATTTCTTCAGAATCTAAAATTTTCTGCCATCTTTCTGAGAACGTAAGAATTCCACAGCGCATTTCTGCAACAGGACGGGTAAAAGTAAGCGGAAGAAAATCTTCCCAATATTGTGCATCGGAAAATACGAGTTGCATGAGGGTTTAGGGTTTAAAGTTTTATGTTCAATGTTTCGAGATTCGAGATTTACAAAAATACGAATCATTGAGAGAAGTTTTGCTATGCAGATTTTAATTCTGATTAAAGTGCATAAAAAAAGCCTTCCGAACCGAAAGACTTTTAAAATATTGTAAAATCAAAAAATTACTTAGCGAATTTCTTGTATTTGTTCATAAACTTATCTACTCTACCTGCAGTGTCAACCAATTTAGTTTTACCTGTGTAGAAAGGGTGAGAAGTAGAAGAGATTTCCATTTTGATCAATGGGTACTCTTGTCCTTCGTACTCAATAGTATCTTTAGTATCTGCCGTAGACTTGCAAAGAAACATTTCGTCGTTACTCATATCTTTGAAAACAACAAGTCTATAATTTTCTGGGTGAATTCCGTTTTTCATGTGTAAATTTCTATTTTTGTTTAACTGTCACATGGAACCTTGCGGTTTCATAATAAATTTTAAAAAATTAAAGTTTTGCTTTCGAAATAGTAATGGATATTTCTCTGCTAAATTTTAGGTTGCAAAAATACAATAATTTTTAAAATATACAAATACTCATTCAACATTTTTTAAAAGATAAGAATTTCAAAGTATTTTCGTTAAATTTGAAATTTATATAAACTTTAATTTTGATGAAACTCAAATCATTACTCTTTTTATCTTTCTGCTTGTTGCTTTTAGCAATTTCTTGTAACAAGGATGATATTACTTTTGATGCACCTTCTCAGGAGCTCAGATTCTCAAGAGATACTGTTTTCTGTGATACTGTTTATCATCAGGTACGTTCTGAAACGTATGCCGTAAAAGTATTTAATAATGAAGATAAGGATGTCATGATCCCAAGAATAAGTCTTGAGAAAGGAGCTGCATCTTTATACAGAATCAATGTTGACGGAAAACCCGGGCACGATTTTCAGAATGTTCCCCTAAGAAAGAAAGACAGTTTATATATATTCGTTGAAATTGCTCCGCAGGCTACAGGTCCGGAAGCAATTGCCGAAGACCGTATTTTATTTACAACAGGAGCAGGGCAACAACACGTAACGTTGTTTTCGGTAGTTCAGGATGCAGAGTTTTTCATTAAAACCCCTTCAAATCCGAACGTGATTGCTTCAGACGCAACATGGTCTAATAATAAAGCTAAAATTATTTACGGAGATCTTACGCTTGATCCGGGAGTACATCTTACTATTCAGCCAGGAACGAAAGTTTATTTTCATAAAAACAGCGGAATGAAAGTTTCCACAGGAGCCACTCTCAACATTAACGGAACAAAAGACGAACAGGTGATTCTGCGTGGAGACCGAAATGACACGTATTATGATACCATCCCAAGAAACTGGAATTCTATCCGAATGGAGAAAAACTCAAATCTGACCATGAATCATGCAAGACTTTTCGGCGGAACAAGAGGATTAGAAATGACAGAAACAAATGCAACCATCACCAATTCGTTTATTCATAATTTTTATGAATATGGAATTTACGCTATAAGATCAAATATCAACGCAAATAATTTGGTGATGAACAATTGTGGTGATGCCTGTATTGGTATTTACAAAGGCGGAATGTATGATTTTGTGCATTCAACCATTGTTAATTACTCCGAATTGCTGCATCAGGCTCCCCGTGACGGAATTTTCGCAGCCAATGAATACAAAAATGAAAATGGCCAGACTGAACAAGGATCTCTGCACTTTAACATAAGAAACAGTATTGTGTATTCGGATCGTGACAATGCCCTTGCTTTGGAGCAAACTCCGGGACAGCTGCTTAATTTTACTATCCAAAACTGTTTGCTGAAATATTCCGGAACAAGCGCTGCAGGTTTCGATTTTGACACCAATTCAAACGTTACGGGAAGTATAAAAAATCAAGAACCAAAGTTTATTAATTATTTTGCTGCACAGATGAATCTTAGAGTGAAATCAGATTCTCCTGCAAGAGGAAAAGGGGATCTTACGGTCGCCAATTCAGTTCCTACTGATATTGTGGGCGCTGACAGAACTTCAAATCCTACATTGGGTGCTTATCAATAAATTTGATATTTGATATTTGATATTTGATATTTGATATTTGATATTTGATATTTGATATCTAACCTAAATTTTAAATTAATTTAAACCTGCTTCTTTTAACTTTTGCCTTGGCTCTTAAGAAATTATGGAAATTACAAATCTGCAACAGCAAGTTGATGAATGGATAAAAACCATTGGTGTCCGTTATTTTAATGAACTCACCAATATGGCCATGCTGACAGAGGAAGTTGGTGAAGTCGCAAGAATCATCGCAAGAAGATACGGTGAGCAAAGCGAAAAAGAAAGCGATAAAAGCAAAGATCTGGGTGAAGAATTGGCAGACGTTCTGTTTGTAACCTTATGTTTGGCCAACCAGACCGGAGTCAATCTGCAGGAAGCTTTTGATAAAAAAATGAAGATAAAGACTGATCGCGATAAAGATCGTCATCAGAATAATGAGAAACTGAAATAATGAAGATGGATGATGGAATCCTGAGGTTTAACACTATTCTTAAACTTCCAACTTCCTGCATCCAGCTTCCAACTTAGAAGAACAATGAAGAAGCTAGAAAAATCAAAACTACAAGGAAACAAAACCATACAAATCAGCGGTTCGAAAAGTATTTCGAATCGTTTGTTGATTTTGGAAAGTCTGTTTAAAAACATAAAAATCGGGAATTTGTCGAATTCTCAGGATACACAGTTATTAAAAAAAGCTTTGTCTGAGAATACGGACACTGTCGACATTCATCACGCGGGAACAGCGATGCGTTTTCTAACTTCGTATTATTCCATTCAGGATGGAAAAACGACGATTCTGACGGGTTCCAAAAGGATGAAAGAAAGACCGATCAAAAATCTGGTAACGGCTTTACAAAACTTGGGCGTAGAAATTGAATATTTGGAAAATGAAGGTTTTCCGCCTTTGAAAATTACAGGTAGAAAAATTACTGAGACTAAAGTTGATGTTCCCTCAAATATTTCAAGTCAATTTATCACTTCTCTTCTACTAATTGCAGGGAAATTAGAAAACGGTTTAGAAATCAACTTGGTCGGTGAAGTGACTTCAAGGTCTTATATCGAAATGACGCTCAACATTTTAACGAAATTCGGAATTAAAAACAGCTTCATTGGCAACACGATTAAAGTAGAATCAACCAACAACCATCAACTATCAACCATCAACTATGAAGTAGAAAGCGACTGGAGCTCGGCTTCTTATTTCTACTCTTTTGCGGCTTTGGGAAGAAAAACAATCCATCTGAAAAGTTTTTATAAAGAATCCACACAGGGAGATTCTGCGATTGCAGAAATTTATGAGAAGTTTTTCGGAATTATAACAACTTTCAAAGAAGAAGAGCATCAATTAACGCTTCAACCAACTGAAGATTTCAAATTTCCGGAAAAGATCGTTTTGGATATGAATAATTGCCCGGATATCGCACAAACGCTTTGTGTAACAGCCGCAGGTTTGAAAATACCTTTTGAAATTTCAGGATTGGGAACGTTGAGAGTAAAAGAAACCGACCGATTGCTGGCTTTACATAACGAACTGAAAAAACTGGGTACAGAAACAGAATTTACGGATTTAACGATAAAATCAATCGGTTTTAATGACCCACAAGAAAATATCTCCATCGCAACCTATCAGGATCACAGAATGGCAATGAGCTTTGCTCCATTTTGTCTGATGAAAGAATTACATATTGAAGAAGAAGATGTAGTGGAAAAGTCGTACCCCATGTTTTGGGAGGATTTGAAAATTATTTTAAATGAAAATTAAATGAAAAAGCTTCTTCTCATCATATATCTTTTAATTCCTTTGACATTTTGGGCTCAACATCTTTTACCGAATGAAGAAGTCATCTATTCATTTGAAACCAAAAATGGAAAGAAAATGACTTTGGTAAAAGATAAAAACAACCAATACATTCAATACCGTTTTGGAAGTCCGAATAAAATTGAAATGGAATTTCCGAAAGAACGAACGAAGGAAAGCTGGAAAAAATTTCACTATAACTCTTATTGGCGAGGTGGAGGAATACAAAATGCAGGAATGGAAATAGACAATCTTTCATTTAATCATAATGGTTATGATTATTTATTGTTCAGAACCTATCATGCGAAAGGTGAAGTATACACCGCTGGAATTATTATTAAAGATAAAAAAGGAAAAGAAACCAGAATTAAAGGAAACTATAAAACGGTAAAAGGCTGTATCTGCAATCTCGAAGAAACAAAAATGATTGAAAGAGAAGATATTGGCTTAACATTTTAAACTTAAAAAATTGAATAAAACTATAATCATCACCGGAACCTCATCAGGAATTGGTTTCGTGTTATCAGAATATTTCGGAAAGAAAGGTCATAAAGTCTACGGCTTGAGCAGAAAACACACCGAAAGTCAGTATTTCAAATCTATTCCTACAGATGTTACGGATAATGATGCCGTGCAAAATGCGATTGCAGAAGTTCTGAAAACAGAAAACAGGATTGATGTCCTGATAAACAATGCCGGAATGGGAATGGTAGGAGCTGTAGAAGATTCTTCGAAAGAGGATATTTTAAAATTATTCAACTTAAATTTAGTGGGAGCCGTTCAGATGATGAGTGCGGTAATGCCGAAAATGCGAGAAAACAAGTTTGGACAAATCATCAATGTTTCCAGTATCGGAAGTGAAATGGGACTGCCTTTCCGTGGATTTTATTCGGCTTCAAAATCAGCTTTAGACAAAGTAACAGAAGCCATGAGATACGAAGTTTACCCTTGGAATGTGAATGTTTGTTCGCTTCATTTGGGAGATATTAAAACCAATATTGCTGAAAACCGGGTGCGAACAAAAGTTTCAGAACCGTATAAAAATGTATTCGATAAAGTTTATGCTTTAATGAATTCTCACGTGGGCGACGGAACGGAACCTTTGGAAGTGGCTGAATATATTGATGTGCTTTTAAGCAAAAATAAATGGAAAGCTCATTATTATTTTGGTAAATTCGGGCAGAAAATCGGAGTTCCTTTGAAATGGATTCTTCCGCAGGGAACGTATGAGAATTTGATGAAGAAGTATAATAAACTGGCTTAAATTGAGTTGATTGATTGGGCGCATTGTCATTCTGAACGGAATGAAATGCAGTGAAGATCTTTTTGTATTTTGTAGAGATTCTTTATTCCGTTCCACTACATTCAGAATGACAAATTGAAATTAATTTTAAAAATATTTTTTGTATTATTTTGCGTTTTTGTACAGGCGCAGAAGAAACATTATTTCCTGATTGATACCGAAACAAAAGCCAAGAAAAAAGTAAAAGATTCTCTTTCTGCTGCAAAATTTCTCGATTCTTTGGCTCAAAATAATTATTTTTTCACAGAACTTAAAGATGTAAAAGTAACAGGTGACAGTACCGAAATATTTTACGATAAAGGAAAAAACTTCAACGAAACTTACGTGAATCTCTCAGATTCTATTGTTGACCGATTCAAACTTGAAAAAGAGTTTTTTACTAAAAATTTAGATTCGGTTAAAAAAAATATTAACAAAAAATATATTGATGACGGTTTTGCCTTCAGCAGAATAAAATCTCAGTTTAAAGGAAAGAAAAACGGTTTTCCGGTTGTAGAACTTGATATTAATAAAAATAATAAAAGAACCATCGACGGTTTTGTAGCGAAAGGCTATACCCGAGTCCCAAAAAGGTTTATTAAAAATTTAGAGAAAGAATTTAAGGGGAAAACGTATGATGACAAAAACCTGATTGCCGTCAATAAAAATTTCCAGAGCCACCCTTTCATCACGCTTGAACGGCAACCGCAAACACTTTTTACCAAAGATTCTACGCAGATTTATCTCTTCATGGAAAAGAAAAAGACCAATACTTTTGACGGAGTTATCGGTTTTGGAAACGATAAAACAGACAAATTTACTCTGAACGGAACACTGAACGTGAACTTCAAAAATATGTTCAATGGTTTCGAAACCGTGAATTTATACTGGCAAAGAAACCCTGATAAAGGGCAAACCTTCGACTTGCAGACCGATGTTCCTTATTTATTTAATTCAAATGTAGGCTTAAATATGAAAGTGAATATCTTCAGACAAGACTCTACTTTTGCCAATGTGAAAGCTTTGCCCGCATTTTATTATCATCTTAACAGCCGGCAGAAAATTGGTCTGAGAGGAACCTTTGAAAATTCAACCATTATAGACAGCCTTTATATCCAGGGGAAAGATTACAACAAAAAGGGGATCGGTATTTTCTTTGACATGACTGAACCTACCGACATCGATCTTTTCCTTTACAAGTCTAAATTAAATGTCGGATATGATTTTTTAGCAACCAATTACACCGGAGAAAATATTAAAGCCAATCAAAACCAATTTTACTTTTTTGGCGAATACAATTATCACATCAACGGAAATCACTTTCTCAACATAAAAGGAGAAGGTGCCATGATGGATTCTAAAATAGATTTCTCCGCCAACGAATTGTACCGTTTTGGAGGCTGGAACTCCCTACGTGGTTTCAATGAAAGTTCACTCGCCGCCGATTTCTATTACTACGCTGGTGTTGAATACAGATATCTGATCGGAAGCCAGGCATTTTTTGATGTTTTCGGGCAGTATGGGCAACTCAATAACAAATCGCTTAATGTAAAACCTAAACTATACAGTGTCGGCCTCGGCTTCAACTTTTTTATTCCGATTGGTTTGATGAGCTTTCAGCTTTCTAATGGTAACGAATTCGGAAACCCATTCAAGTTCAATGACATAAAGATTCATTGGGGAATTTTGAGCAGATTTTAAGAAATATTAACAATATATTATATTATGTTAATATTTTTTATTATTTTCGAAACCGAAAAACACTAATTTCTTAACAAAAGATTAAGAAACAAGTAATTTTCACACATTAAATTTGTCATGTAAAATTCTTACTGACATTACTGATTATGAAAAATCGTAATCATTCTGCCAAATCCCAAAATGTTCTCTGAAAAACAATCAAAAACTAATTGAAATTCCGAAGAGACATGAAACCACCGATTCTTCAGACCCAAAATTATCTCGTTAACATAGAAAATAACGAGATCAGCATGATGAACCTCAAAAACAATGATGTTGATTTAATTGTTTACGACAAAAACGCATTTAATACTAAAAACTATTATTTTTCTTACAGACTTCAATCGAATGGCAAACTTACCCATCCGATCAGTTCTGAAATGTACAGCTATGAAATAATTGGCCTTAATGGCTTTGTAAGAAAATTTAAAGGTAAAAAGAAACCAGAAATAGAAGTAATTCTGTCCAATACATTATCTAAAGAAAAGATAAAAATTGAAATAAGTAATATCCCGAATAAAAATTATACTATCCGTATGGAAAATCTTTATGAGAAAACCAAAATGGACATTCGACCGGATTCCTACCAACATACCATCATTATTGATTTAGAAAGCACTAAAGGTTGGTATGATCTCAGGATAAAAACGGAAAACAACAGCTGGCATTTTGCTGGCAGGTCAGAATTTTAAACACTTCTATCAAATTCTTAATTTATTTAAACTGAAAAATAAAAAGCATTATGTAGATTTTGGTGTACTTTTTTTTAAAATATCGATCTTAGCCGCAAAATCATTTTCAAAATATTTAACAATCATGTAAAAATTTATTTATCAATAATATTAAATAATTGATAACGAATTTGTAAGCATAAAATTTTATTGTTAAATATTTCATATTATAATAGATTTTTGACTAACTTCACTTTTCAAAACATTAACACCATGACGAAAACAACATTTACTTTAGCTATGTGTTTAGCAGCGCTAGCATTCTCTGCAAATTTAAAAGCTCAGGACACAAACACAGACAGTCACACCGTTTCCATTACTGTTCCCGAAGTTGCTATAGTAGACATTGAGCCTACTGCAAACAAAAACATTACCTTAGGTTTTACAGCCCCTGAAGAAGCAGGTCTCCCTATCGTTGCAAATGGGAGTAACAACACTCTTTGGCTGAATTATTCTTCCATAAAATCTGTTGCCGATGCAACACGCAATGTATCGGTAAAACTTAATATTCCTGTTCCGGGGGTAGATATAAATGTTACAGCCGCTGCTGCAACAGGTGCAGGAGGAGGGCTTTTGGGAACCCCATCTGCTCAGCTCACTTTAAGCGCAACAGATCAGACTATTATTTCAGGGATCGGAAGTGCTTACACAGGAGACGGGGCCAACAATGGCCATAATCTCACTTATGCGTTAGCTGCAGGCGGAAATATTGCCAACTATGCAGATCTGCAAGCTACGACTACTGCCGCTGCCACAGTAATCTATACCATATCGGATAACTAAGAATTCGCAAAAAATTTAATCTTATAATCAAGGAGAAATTCACTGAAATTTCTCCCGGATTTACTATTTTTTTCACATAACCCTAAAACTTTACATTTAAATGATAAAGCGGATATTCTTACTCGTTGCTCTGATACTTCCCTTTTACTTTCTACAGGCAAATATTGTCATCCTTATTGGCCTTTCACATAATTATAAGGTTGAAAACGGCAAAGTCTATAAAGGAAAAATATCAATTGAAAATGCGGGTCAGCAAATTCAGGATGTTAAATTGTTTTTACAGGATATCACCTATCAGTCAAATGGCTCAATACAATATTCTGCTCCTGATACAAATTCGAAAACCAATGCCGGATGGATTCAGCTTAACACTAATTTCATCAGTTTAAAACCCAAAGAAAAAACAGAAGTATTTTATGAAATTACTGTGCCTGCCCAAATTAATGATGCCGGAAGCTACTGGAGTGTAATTATTGTAGAACCTGTTGAGAAGATTAAAGTGGACAATGAAAAGCAAGGCATCAACATTACCTCCATTGTTCGATATGCAATTCAGATTATTACCGATGTAGATTCTGAAAATGCGAAGCCCAACCTGAAATTTGAGGAAGTAAAAATTGAAAAAGAACAGGAAAGAAGAATATTAAAAATAGCTATTTCCAATAATGGTACTCTGTATTGTAAATCAACTGCTACGATAGAAATTTACAATAAGAAAAATGGTCAGAAACTTGAAACTTTCAGTAGTCTGCCTATGGGATTATTACCACAAACCTCAAAATCCTTTCACATAGATATCACGAAAATGCCTCCTGAAAAGTATAATGCTGTAATTATTGCGACCGATGAAGACGAAAATGCATTCGCAATCAATGTGGAACTGGAAGTAAAAAATGATTAAAAAACAGATAATTTTATTCAGTCTCTTGTTTCCGGCTTTACATTTTTCGCAGAAAAACGATAGTCTAAAGCCGGGAATTACTACTTCTATTTCATTTACAATAGAAAATAGAACCACTGAGGCTAAGAATTATGATCTGTCTGTAGAATCTTCAAGCCCGTTTATAACACCAATTTTGAAATCAGGAAGCATATCACTTACTGCTAAGGAAAGCAAAATCTATATTGTTCCTTTAAAAATTGCTGCTGAAGCACCGCAAGGAAAATACTCGGTTATTGTAAATGGAAAAGACCATAGTACTAAGGAAAAATTGGTCTATACCTCTGAGCTTATTATTTTTGGAAACAGAAAAATTTCACTCACAACATTGGATTATCCTGAATTTGTAAAAGCAGGAGAAAAAATAACGTCAACATTCCTTCTGAAAAATAACGGTAATATTTCAGAAAATTTAATTTTAGAAAGTAAGAATGCAATAGTGGACCACCCACCCAAATTAATGTTATCTGCCGGAGAAAGCAAAATCATATCAGTCATCAGAAAAACAAGTGTTGATTTAGGAAAAAATGAATATCAAAATGTAAATCTTACGGTATATTCGGATGGTAATTTTAGTCAGAATCAGACAGCATATTCCACCACAAAAATAATTTCTGTAAAACCCGTTGAAGACGATATTTACTACAGAGTTCCTGTTTCTGCGTCAATGTCTTTTATAGGTATGGAAAACAGGGGAAGTTATGAAGATGGTTTTCAGGGTGAATTATACGGTAAAGGAAGTATAGATCAGGAAAATAAAAATTTGGTTGAGTTCAGAGCCATTACCAAAAATCCTGTCGCATTTAATTCTTTTACCCGATATGAAGAATATTTTGCAAACTATAAGCGTAAAAATTTATGGGTACATCTCGGAGACAAAAATTACTCGTCTTCTTTTTTAACTGAATATGCAAGATACGGGCGTGGCGGAGAGATTCAAATCGATCTAAAAAAAATAAGCTTCGGCGGCTTTTATAACCATCCGCGATTCTTCAGAGATATTAAAGATGAATTTAATATGTATTCTAAACTAAAAATTACAAAAGAGTCTGAAGTAACAGCAGGATATTTGCTGAAAATCCCCAGAACAGAAAGCCCAGAAATTAACTTCACAAATCTCCGGTTAGATTCCAATGCACATTTGCCTTATATAGCTGCCAAATTTAAGCTTAATAAAAATATTGAACTTTCTGGGGAAACGTCTTACAGCAAAACCGAAAAAACAGACGGAAATGCTTTTATGGTGCAAACTGCTGCCAATTTTGAAAAGATTAAAGGAAATGCTTTATACATGAGAGCAAGTCCTGAATATGCAGGATATTTCAATAACACAAGCACTTTCAACGGAAGCCTGCAGTATCAGCTTTCTAAAAGAATTAATGTAATGGCAAACTATGTTCAGGATGCAAAAAATTTTCAGCGTGACACTTTATTTCTTGCTGCACCGTATCGAAAATTTCTGCAATACGGGATTCAGTATAAGTATGCTAAATATGGAAATTTATTGCTTTCCAATGGTTCACAGAGATACCAGGATCGTTTAATGCCCAGAGAATTTGATTACAAAGAAAATTTTTTCAGGGCGACAATAGATCAGCAGATCGGAATATTTCAGATCAATCTTGAGACACAATTGGGGAAGACAAAGAATTATCTTACTGGTTTTTCGGGAAATTCAAGTTTTTACACAGCAAATATTGGTTTTGAGAAATTTAAAACTTCTTTTAATATCTATGGAAGTTATGCGCTTACTTCACGTTATCAGCTGCAAAACCAAAAACAGGTTTATTATGGAGTCAGGATATTGAGCCGATTTTCAGATAAGACACACTTCAGTTTGTTTTATCAAAACAATTATATGCCCGAAGATTATTATTCGGATAGAAATCTTTTTGAGCTTAATTTTCACCGGCAGATATTTCCCGGACATGAATTTGATCTTTCCACAAGATATAATCTTCAACGTGGGGAGCTGGGAAATAAAGATTTTATGTTTTCATTAAGATATACTGTAAAAATGAATCTCCCATCTCAAAAAATTGCCGATTATACAACGTTATCCGGTAATATTAAGAATCTTGGAGTTAAAAAAACTGATGGTATTCGTCTGGCAATGGGAAATCATCTAACGATTACAGATAAAAGAGGTAATTATATTTTTAAGAATGTAATTCCGGGCGAGTATGTTTTAGAAATAGACAGATCCACCACAGAAATGAATGACATTCCGGATATAAATTTGCCAGCTTCATTAATCTTAAATGAACAGGAAAACTTTTTCAATTTCGGTTTGACTACTGCGGCAAATATTCATGGCAGAATAGAATATACCGAAACGGAAAGCAAATCGGCTTTTGCTCAGCTTACTATTCAAAAGGTAAAAAAGAAAATAGAAAATTTAGTAATTGAAGCAACAAATGGAAATCAGACATACAGGAAAATTGCCGTTATTGGAGAGCACTTTGACTTCACTTATCTTCGTCCAGGAAATTGGAAGGTAAAAGTTTACAGAAATGGTTTAGATAAAAAATTTAAAATTCCGATTGATCAGTATGAATTTGAGCTCAAACCTAACGAAATAAAAAATATAATTTTCAGTGTTATAAAGCAATCATCAGAAATAAAATACCAACAGGAAAGTATCAGGGTAACTTATAACGAAAACAGAAAGCAAAAATGAATTATTTCAAAACACTTTTCCCGATTCTTATAATTTGCTCATGTAATTTATGGTCTCAAACCACTGGAAACAGTACTGTAGGTATAATTTTACCTGTCGTTACATTAATGGATATAGAACCAGCCGGGACCATTAATTTTAATTTTCCCGCACCTACTGAGGCAGGAAGACCATTGGTTTCACCCGCTTCAAATACTTCAAAATGGGTAAATTATACTTCCGCAATTGCAGCAGCAGGTCTTTCAAAAAGAATTACTGCATCAATTAATCAAATAATTCCTGGTATTGATATTAAAATTCAGGCAGCAACTGCTTCTGGTTCAGGTGGAGGATTTTTGGGAGCACCATCTTCTCAGATAACATTAAATTCAACAGCACAGACAGTCATCAGCGGAATAAGAGGTGCCTATACGGGAAATGGAGCGAACAACGGCCATCGATTAACAATAAGCGTATCTACCAATACATATGCAAATTTATCTGCAATAACAAATACACCCGTTATTATTACTTATACAATAACAGAATAGCTGATGGAAAAATATAAAGGAATATTTCGGAATTCGATATGCAGAATGACCGCTTTGTTATTTTCAATAATGCTTTACCAGATAAAAGCACAGAGAACTTTAACTGTTACGGGAAGTAATTGGACAGTCTCTATACCTTCCATCACAGAAGCCGGAACAAACTATTCCGGAACATACGAAAGTGCAGCAGATCAAATTCTGTTGACTGCAAATGTACCTCTTTTATTAAGTACTGGTAAAGTTTCGGTACACTATGAAGCAAACCCAACATGGAATTCTGACTTAATATTAAGCGCAAAAAGAAATGGTGATGGTAATACACTTTGTGTTTTGTGTACAATTACAGGAGGTACAGCTTATCAGACAGTGGGGCTGACCGATACTGAATTATTCAGAATTACTGCGGTTTTGGCGCTGGCTTCATACTCAAGCATCCCAATTCAGCTGCAATTAAGTGGAGTTTCAGTCACAATTCCTGCTGCTACATATAACAGTAGAATCGTATTTACGATAGGCGCTTTATAGTATTTTAACAGTTGAGGAGCCATCGATATTGATGATATATTCGTAAATGCATTACATAGTAATAGGATTTTTAGTTTTTGAATATATAACGTCAATGTAAGAACTAAACTTAATAATGAGCCCTTCATAGCTTACTGTTTCTCGAGATAATTCCACAGGCAATATTCAAAGCTAACTCTTTGAGTTTTGAGTTTGGATGTATTTGAGTTTCGAGCAAAAATATTGCTTATTGCTTATTCAAAAATAATTTGATGTTGATATAAAACAAAAAAAAGTCTCATAGAATAATCTATGAGACTTTAAATAAAAACTGGCGGCGACCTACTCTCCCGCTTTCGCAGTACCAT
>NZ_JBPCHW010000034.1:0-21786 GCF_051011795.1 Chryseobacterium sp. RLHN22 | reverse complement strand
AACATTATAAAGCCTTTAGGGTGGTTTTAGCGGTGGGGCTCACCTGTTCCCATTCCGAACACAGAAGTTAAGCCCACCAGCGCCGATGGTACTGCGAAAGCGGGAGAGTAGGTCGCCGCCAGTTTTTTTACAAAAGTCTCATACTTTAATTAGTATGAGACTTTTTTTTGCTTGAAACTCAAAGAAATCCAAACTCAAAACTCTAAGTTTAGCTTTGAATATTGAATATATTGCCAAAATAAGCAATAAGCGATGGATGATGAAAGAACCAGAGGAGCGAGCTGCTAATAGCATTGTAATTCAATACCAAAATACTGAAATCAAAAGCCCTGTAAGAGTGAGCTGGTGAATCTTTAGTTTCTATTTCTAAGATGAGACAAATAATAATGATGATCCAATATTTTCTATGGAAAGGAACTTTATTAATAAATATGGGGGATAATTAATTTAAAGAATTGAAGAATTTATATCCCAAAATCTTAGATTTAAAGTTCAATACCTATACTATAAAATTAAGTCTTCAATATTTAAAGATAAGTTTTTAGGTTAACTTGGTCTGGATAAAGCTGTCCCTTTTTAGATGAGATATTATCAATCAGCAATTATCAACTATCAATTATACATACAGAAAAAGATATTCAAAATATTAGATCATTGTGCCGCTCCTACGGAGCTTAAAAGGAGGCGATATTACAAAATGTCTACTAAGGTAACGCTCCTACGGAGCTCCCTAAATTATGTTATACAACGAAATTTTATTTAATCATATTAATATTAACTCCTATTTTCTTTGAATATAAGATGGGAGATTATCATTCACAAATAATAAGTAATCAAATATAAATTGATTTATTGTTATTAAATTCCTCAATGCGAAGAGATTTCAAAATAAAAAAGTCTACTTCCATAGCCCGGATCGAAGCGGTTACCCACAGCAAATTTGGAAGCTTGGGGGTAAGTGTTGGAAAGCTTAGGGCCGAGGAGTAGAAGCGGAGAGTCGGATTAAGCTCATATGAGTTATATTTATAAATGAATAAAATTGCCTTAGGAAACAGTGGGCTGTAACGATTTTTCTTCAGTTAATTCAAAATGAAATCTGATGTTCGCAATATTTTTCCAGGTTGCATATTTAAACAGGAAAAAACCTATAAGCATTCCTGTGGTATTTAAGAATATATCGTCAATATCAGCGACTCCACGTCCTGTCAAGTATTGAACGCTCTCAATAACACTTATTATGATTAAGAAAGAGAAAGTGGCTGGAATGAAACTATTAAATTTTCTTAAGCATAGCCCCAACCAACCAAAGGGACTGAAAACAAAAATATTTCCAATAATGTTAACAGCAAAATCTTCACTACTAACATGTGTATCTGTAAAGAATTTTTGTATTGTAATAAAAGGCTGCGTTTGTAGATAAGATTCGTGGGAAGCCTCTCTTCCTGAGCCGAAAAACATCATATATAATAGGAAAATAGTGTAAACTGTTATGAATACTGCAAAATATCTTTTCATAATATCATTGTAAAGTGGTGATATTGAGTTTGCAGGTGTTCGTTTAAGTCTTATAACAGCAAAGATCCTTCCTTTAGTATAAGTTTTAAAAGACTTTATTATTATTTAATATTATTTAACATAATATAAAAGCCTCACTTTATAGCGAGGCCTGACTGTATTTTATTTTTAATTGTAATTAAACTTGGATAACTCCAAGGTTAAATTTCTCAGTAATCGGAGAATGATCAGCAGCCTCAATACCCATGGAAATCCATTTTCTGGTATCTACAGGGTTGATGATCGCATCTGTCCATAGTCTTGCTGCTGAATAGGTCGATTCAGTTTGTTTCTGATATTTTTTTGAAATGGTATCTAAAATTTCCTTGTGTTCTTCTTCTGATATCTCTTTTCCTTGTTTTTTTAAAGTAGATTCCTGGATTTGTGCTAATACTTTTGCAGCTTGCGCTCCACCCATTACTGCTAAATCTGCCCATGGCCAGGCTACGATTAATCTTGGGTCATAGGCTTTTCCGCACATGGCATAATTTCCTGCACCGTAAGAATTTCCTGTGATGATAGTAAATTTAGGAACAACAGAATTAGAAACTGCATTCACCATCTTTGCTCCGTCTTTGATGATTCCGCCGTGCTCTGATTTTGAACCCACCATAAATCCGGTTACATCCTGTAAAAAGATCAATGGAATTTTTCTTTGGTTACAGTTCGCAATAAATCGTGTTGCTTTATCTGCAGAATCAGAATAAATTACTCCCCCAAACTGCATTTCTCCTTTACCGCTTTTTACCAGTTTTCTTTGGTTGGCAACAATTCCTACAGACCAGCCGTCAACTCTTGCAGTCGCACAGATTATACTTTTACCGTAATCAGGTTTATATTCTTCAAATTCAGAATTATCGACGATACATTTGATAATTTCTAAAGTGTCATACTGATCTGCCCGGGAAACCGGCATAATTCCGAAAATATTTTCAGGTTTTTCTTTTGGCGGAAAACTTTCAATTCTGTCAAAACCTGCTTTCTCATAGCTTCCGACAGATTTCATAATATTTTTAATACGGTCTAATGCATCTTTATCATCCTTAGCCTTATAATCGGTAACCCCGGAAATAGAGCAGTGCGTTGTTGCCCCACCCAATGTTTCGTTATCAATAGATTCTCCAATAGCAGCTTTTACCAAATAACTTCCTGCAAGAAATATTGAGCCTGTTTTGTCAACAATCATCGCTTCGTCGCTCATGATCGGAAGATAAGCTCCTCCCGCAACGCAACTTCCCATAACCGCAGAAATCTGAATAATTCCTGCAGCGCTCATTTTAGCATTATTTCTGAAAATTCTTCCGAACATTTCTTTATCAGGGAAAATCTCATCTTGCATTGGTAAATAAACTCCTGCAGAGTCTACAAGATAAATGATAGGAAGTCTGTTTTCCATGGCTATTTCCTGAGCTCTAAGATTTTTTTTACCCGTGATCGGAAACCAGGCTCCTGCTTTTACGGATGCATCATTAGCAACAACGAGACATTGTCTTCCCGACACATATCCCATTACAACGACTACACCCCCACTCGGGCAGCCGCCGTGTTCTTCATACATTTCATACCCGGCAAAAGCACCGATTTCTATGGAATCTGAGTCTTTATCAAGAAGATATTCTATTCTTTCTCTGGCTGTCATTTTCCCCTCATCACGAAGTTTTTGAAGTCTTTTTTCTCCGCCGCCTTTTTTTATTTCTGTAAGTATACGATTGATTTCAGACAATCTTAATTTATTTTGATCTTCTCTTTTGTTAAATTCAATATCCATGAAATACATATTTTAATCCGCCTAAAGATACTATTTTTAAGGAAAGTAGTGTAATTAGAAATAATTCAGTTTAAAATTTTGATTATCAGAATTTTATGAAATATTTAACGAAATAGTTGTTTTTTTTGGTGTATATTTTGCTAACTTTACAATAGAGTAATAGAGATGAAAGTTTCTATACAATTACTCTAAGTTCCTAGTTTATTTTTTTAATAGTTTATTATTTGAAGGCCCTGAAAGTTGAACAGACTTTCAGGGTTTTTAGTTTTAATGATTAATTATTTTTATCCTGCTACATTATTTTTCAGATTTAATGAATTGTGATTTGTAAATTTGTTTGTTTAAAATTTATGGGATCATCATGCAGAAATTAGCACTCTTCAGGTTACATTTAATTGTCTTTTTATGGGGCTTCACCGCAATTTTAGGTAAACTGATCACTGCTAATGCTCAGGTTCTTGTATTTTACAGAATGCTTTTCGCAGCAGTTTTTCTGTATGGGTTTATCAGAATATATAAAAAAGAAAGCGTTCGTATTTCAAAAAAGCTTTTTTTTCAGCTTGCGGGAGTAGGGTTTTTCATGGCTTTGCATTGGTATTGCTTTTTTTATTCCATTAAAGTTTCAAATGTTTCAATAGCATTAAGCTGTCTTTCTTTATCAACTTTATTTGCTTCGGTTTTAGAACCGATTGTTTTTAAAAGGAAGATTGATCTGTCTGAGGTTATCATGGGAATTGTAATCGTTGCCTGTATTTTATTAATATTCAAAACAGAGTTTCAATATAAGGAAGGAATTTTATATGGGATTTTGTGTGCTGTTTTCGGAACAATCTTCTCGGTTTTCAACGGTAAGCTTTTCGGTAAAACAAGTTCTGGAAATATTATTTTCTATGAAATTTTCTCGGGCTGGTTTGTTTTAATGTTATTTTATTTAGTAACAGGACAAATCATGCAGATGAACGAAATAAATTACAGAGATTTGGCGTTAATAGGCTTATTGGCCAGTGTGTTTACAGCCTATCCGATGTTTGAATCTGTAAAGCTGATGAAATATATTTCGCCTTTTACGCTAATTTTAACAGTTAATTTAGAACCAGTTTACGGAATTATACTAGCTTTTTTTATCTTTGGGGAATCGGAACATATGAGCCCGATATTTTATGTGGCATCGTTGGTTATGATTTTGGCAATTGTTGTAAATGCACTTATAAAAACTAGAAAACAAAAAAAACTTAACTAAGCATCAATTGTATAGGATGAAAAAATATCTACTATTCGTATTTTCACTTTTATTTGGATTCGCACAATCTCAGATCATCAGAAAATATTCCAACGAATTTTTAAATATCGGAGCCGGGGCAAGAGGAATCGGAATGGGAGGCGCGGTAATAACCAATCAGGACGATGTTTATTCCCCGATGTGGAATCCCGCTGGTTTGAACGGTATTACCAGAGATTGGCAAGGTGCTGCCATGCACGCAGAATATTTTGAATCGATTGCTAAATATGACTATTTAGCATATGCAAAAGTTTTAGAAAACGGAGTTTTTGGTGTTTCCGTTGTCCGTTTGGGAGTTGACAATATTTTAAATACCACTCAGCTTATCGATACAGAAGGAAATATTGATTACGATAAAATTACAAAATTTTCACAGTCGGATTATGCAGGAATTATTTCTTATGCTTTTAATCCGGGCGGAAATCCAAAATTGGATGTCGGTGTTAATGCAAAAATTGTTTACAGAAATGTAGGGAAATTTGCGAGCGGTTACGGTTTTGGTTTTGATGTTGGTGCTATTTATAAAGCCGATAATGGCTGGAAGTTTGGAGGTGTTTTGCGTGATGCTACAACTACTGTCAACTTTTGGAGCGTTAACCAAAAAGAATTGTCAACTATCGTAAACGGAGAAGAATTCAACCCTGCACCCACTGATAAAATGGAATTAACAATGCCTAAACTGAATGCAGGTGCGAGTAAATTATTCAATATCAACAGTAGCTTATATGTTTTGCCGGAAGCAGGAATTAATGTGGATTTTGCTAAAACCGCTGCGCTTCTTTCGACAGATTTTGCAAGTATTACACCTTATGCAGGAGCCGAATTAGGTTATCAGAAAATGATTTTTGTAAGATTGGGTGTGAACAGATTTCAGTCGATTACAGATATTGAAGATCTGCAGAGAAAAGTTTCTTTTCAGCCAAGTGCAGGTATCGGAATTCGCTACAGAGGGTTAACGCTTGATTATGCCATCAGCAATTCCGGAATCGGAGGTTCTAATTTTTATTCTAATTTCTTCTCATTGAAGCTGGATATGGGAGAATTCAGAAATGATTAATACAAAATAAATTTATGAAAAAATTATCCGTTATTATATCTTCTTTTTGTGTTGTGTTATCGTATGCACAGAAAGTTTCAGATTATAAATATGTAGTTGTTCCGAATGCTTTTGAAAGTTTTAAAAAAGACAACTACGGACTTAGTACTTTTTTAACCAAAAACCTGAAAGCAAAACAGTACACGGTAATTACCGAAAACAGAGGTCAATGGCCTGAAGAAGCCAACACAAACCCTTGCAGTGTTTTAAACGCAGATGTTGTAAATGACAGTGGTTTTCTGAAAAATAAAGTTGTTTTAGAATTTAAAGACTGCAACAATAAAGTAATTATAAGCCAGAAAGGAAGTTCATCCATAAAAGAATTTCAAGAAGGTTTTCAGGATGCGCTTTCTAAAGCTTTGGCAACTATTCCTGCATCTAAGCCAATTGAAAATATAAATTATAAGCAGGAAACCACTTATGTTACTGAAGAAACGGTGAAACCTACTCCTCAAATTAGTGAGCCAAAATCCCAAGCTTCAAAAGCAGAAAGATACAGCAACGGAAAGCTCAGTCTTCAGAGAATTCAGATTGACGCTTCTCAATTTATTCTGGCAGACGGAAACAGCTCTGTTCCTTTTGCAACATTTAAGGAAACAACCAAAAAGGATGTTTATAGAGTAAAATTAGCTTCCGGAGAATCTACAACCGGTTATTTCGAAAACGGAAATTTAGTGATCGAAATTCCGAAAGGTAATGATGAATATTCGAAAGAAATTTTTACACCTATTAAATAACTAAAAAGTAAAAAATCCGTTTCACAATCAATGAGACGGATTTTTAATATTGATTCAAATTAACTATTAAAGAATTCCCACACTACTTTCGCTTTAGATTTTCCTAAAATTTCCTCTAAAGTTTCCAGGTTTGATTCTTTTATTCTTTTAACAGATTTTAATTTTGACAATAAAAGTTCGATGGTCTTTTCTCCGATACCGGGAATTTCTTCAAGTTCAGATTTTATGGTTGAATTTTTTCTTCTCGTTCTGTGATGTTTTACCCCAAAGCGATGGGCTTCGTCACGTACTTGTTGTAAAATTTTTAAGGTTTCAGATTTTTTATCTAAATATAAAGGAATTGGGTCTTCAGGAAAAAAGATTTCTTCCAGTCTTTTGGCAATTCCTACAATGGTAATTTTTCCGTAAAGTCCGAGAAGTTTTAAGCTTTTTACCGCAGAAGACAATTGCCCTTTTCCACCATCAATTAGGATTAATTGAGGCAAGCTTTCTCCTTCGTCCAGCATTCTTTTATAACGTCGGTAGATGACTTCTTCCATCGTGGCAAAATCATTCGGGCCTTCAACCGTTTTCGGATGAAAAATTCTGTAATCAGCTTTGCTCGCTTTTCCGTTTTTAAAAACAACACAGGCAGAAACAGGATTGGTTCCCTGGATATTCGAGTTGTCAAAACCTTCGATATGCCTTGGCTCTACAGGCATTCTCAGCAGTTTCTGCATTTCGGCCATGATTCTGTTGGAATGTCTCTCGGGATCTACAATCTGAACCTGCTTTAATTTTTCTAAACGGTATTCTTTTGCATTTTTTTCAGAAAGCTCAACGATTCTTTTTTTGTCGCCAACTTTCGGAACAATAAGCTTTACATTCGGAATTTCAACAGTCAGATGAAAAGGAAGCAATACTTCTTTAGAATCTGAATTGAATTTCTGACGAATCTCTATCAAAGCTTCTTCCATGATTTCCTCATCGGTTTCCTCCAGCATTTTTTTGATCTCTGTGGTAAAACTTTGAATGATATTTCCGTTTCGGATTTTAAAATAATTGACGTAAGCTGCTGTTTCATCACTCGTCATCGCAAAAACATCCACGTCATCAATATTAGGATTTACAACCGTGTGTTTTGCCTGGTAATCTTCCAGAATGTCCAGCCTTTCCTTAATCATCTGCGCATTTTCAAACTGTAGATTTGAAGCGTATTTTGTCATCTGATTAATCAGATAATCTTTCGCATGACGGAAGTCTCCTTTGATAATTCCGCGGATTGCATCAATTTTTTCATCGTAATCCTCTTTACTTTCTAATTCTTCACAAGGCCCTTCACAGTTTTTAATGTGAAATTCAAGACAGACTTTATATTTTCCTTCCTCAATTTTAGCGGGGGCTAAATTTAAATTACAGGTACGAAGTTTATAAATATGTTTTATGGTATCCAATAAAATCTTGGCAGGACGCACTTTTGCATAAGGTCCGTAATACTCCGAGCCGTCTTTAATTTTATTTCTGGTCAGGAAAATTCTTGGGAAATTTTCATTTTTAATACAAATCCACGGATAAGTTTTATCATCCTTCAACATCACATTATAAAACGGCTGATGTTCTTTTATCAGGTTATTTTCCAATAAAAGCGCATCATATTCGCTGTTGACAATAGTTGTTTCCAGGCGGTTAATTTTCCCGACCATAATTCTTGTTCGGTATCCGGAAAGTGTTTTGTTGAAATAGGAGAGTACTCTTTTCTTCAGATTTTTTGCTTTTCCTACATACAGAAGATTTTCGTTTTTATCGTAATATCGATAAACTCCGGGTTCTGAGGGCAAAGTTTTGAGCTGTAGTTCTAAAGAAGGATTCATAGCACAAATTTAAGCAATTATGATGCACAAAAAAAGCCGCAGAATATCTGCAGCTTTGAAATATTTTTACAATCTAATTTATCCGTTGGTCATTTCAGTGTATTCATTGACCAAAAAGCTAAAGTAATCCCAATCCACAGATTTTTTAGGATATTTTTTCATGAATTCTGCATTGTCGCCAAATAAGAAATCATAATTGTCTTCAAAATCATCTTTATGAAGCCACATTATTTTGTCTCCTTTTTTTACATAATAAGATTTAATCACTCCGCCTCCCAATTGTGGTGAACCTCCTATTGAAAAACCGCCGGTCTCTTTCGCCCTTGGGTCGTAGTAAACAGAAATAATGTCGCTAAATTCAGGATTAATAAGTTGCATCAAGAATTCCTTGTCGTCTTTCTTATTTTTCAGAGATACAGTTTGGTTCACAAAATGAATATTTTCACCGTTTGTGTTTTTAGTCAGCTTTTTAGTTCCGAAATTTCTGATGTTTCCAAAATATTTACCAACCTTAGCAATTTTCTCTACATTACTCGGATAAATGTACATTTCGCTTACGTTTTCTGCATTAAAGGTCATCTGCTTCTTTGTTGTGCTGTCTTTAATGGCAATTTCGTAAATCTGTCCTTTTTTAGAATCGACTTTGCTGCAGTATCCTTTACTGACAGTTCCGTCTTTCATAATAATTGTTGATATTTTCTTAGGAGAGGGAATGGTAAAACCTTCGTTAAAAAAATAGGTTTCCATTTTTTTAATCTGGTCTTTCGAATATTTTACTTTTTCCTGAGCGAAAGCTGAAACACTAATCACGGAAAGAGCCAATAATAAAGCTTTAAGTTTCATTGGTATTAGTTTAAATTAATGGTGATAAAAATAGTAAAATAATCGGCTTGTGATTGAAATATTTTATCTATGAAATATCACTTTTTCAGTGTGCTTCAAAATGTGTATTTTTAGGCAAATTTTTTTGAAATGATTTACGGTATAGATACTTTCAGTTTTCATGATGTTTTGGAAATTTGTAAAGACCCAAATAAAGCTAAATTAAATAAAGAAGCGAAAGACCAGATTATAAAATCTCAGAATAATGTAAGAAAGATTGTGGAGTCAGACCGTTGTGTTTATGGTATTAATACAGGATTCGGACCACTTTGCGATACTAAAATTTCGGCGGATGAAACAGCGCAGTTACAATATAATTTAATTATTTCTCACGCAGTAGGAGTGGGAAAACCGATTGATAAAGAATATTCAAAAATCATGATGATTGCAAAAGTTCATGCTTTGTCGAAAGGTTTTTCGGGAGTTTCTCTGGAAGTAATCGAGCGATTTATTGTAATGCTTGAAAAAGATATTATTCCTGTTGTTCCTGAGCAAGGTTCTGTAGGAGCTTCAGGAGATTTGGCGCCGCTTTCTCATTTGGTGTTACCACTTTTGGGACTTGGGCAGGTTTGGGTAGGAAACGAAATTTTTGAAACTGCTGAAATTTTAGAAAAAAACAATCTTGAGCCATTGGTTTTAGGACCAAAGGAAGGTTTGGGATTAATCAATGGAACTCAGTTTATTTTGGCTCATGCTATAAAAGGGTTAGAAAAATTTGAATATCTTTTGGACTTGGCAGATATGACTGCGGCAATGAGTCTTGAAGCATACAGGGGTTCAGCAAGTCCGTTCAAAAAAGAGCTTCACGAAATCAGACCGTTTGAAGGAAGTAAAAAAGTAGCGGCAAGAATGCTTAAGTTTTTAAAGGATTCTGATAATCTTAAATCTCATGAATATTGTGATAGAGTTCAGGATCCATATTCCATGAGATGCGTTCCGCAGGTTCACGGAGCAAGCAGAAATGCTTTTGAACATCTGAAAATGATGGCGGAAACCGAGTTGAATTCTGTAACCGATAATCCAATCGTATTAAGTGCTGAAGAATCAATTTCCGGAGGAAATTTCCATGGACAATTAATGGCATTGCCTTTAGATTATGCAACTTTGGCTGCTGCAGAATTGGGAAATATTTCAGACAGAAGAAGTTATTTATTATTGGAAGGAAAATATGGCTTACCAAGATTATTAACGGAAAGTTCTGGTTTAAATTCAGGATTTATGATTCCGCAATATACTTCTGCAGCTTTGGTTACAGAGAATAAAACGCTTTGTTTCCCGGCTTCTGCTGATTCTATTCCGACAAGTTTAGGTCAGGAAGATCACGTTTCAATGGGAAGCATTTCAGGAAGAAAATTCAACCAGGTTCTTGGGAATTTAGTGAATATTTTGGCAGTAGAGTTAATGTTTGCAGCACAGGGATTAGAATTCCGAAGACCTGCAAAATGTTCAAAAATCATTGAAGAAAACTTTGCTATTCTCCGTTCAAAAGTTGCAAAACTGGAAGATGACCGATTGATTGGAGAAGATATGTTGGCAATTGCCGAGCTGATTAATGATAGAAAATTTGTAGTGAATTTTTAAAATAAATTTCTCGCAGATGAAATAGATTGAGCAAATTTATTTTATCATCTAAAAAATTTGCTCAATCTGTGAGATAAATTTAAAATCCTTATAAAATGCAAATTCTTAGAACAACTTCAGAAAATATCGATTTTCAAAATTTAGTAAAAAAGTTAGATATTTATCTTGCAGAAATAGATGGGGAAGATCATGCATTCTACGATCAGTTCAATAAAATTGATCTGTTAAGAAACTGTATTGTTATTTTTGAAAATGACAAAGCGATTGCTTGCGGAGCAATAAAACCTATTGATGAAAGCACAATGGAAGTAAAAAGAATGTTTACACTTCCTGAATATCGTGGAAAAGGTTTGGCCGTATCGGTTTTAAAGGAACTCGAAATCTGGGCGAAAGAGCTTGGCTATGAGAAAACAGTTTTAGAAACAGGAAAAAAACAGATAGAAGCTGTTGCGCTTTATAAAAAATGCAATTATTCAATTATTCCAAATTACGGGCAATATGCCGGAATTGAAAATAGTATCTGTTTCGAGAAAATTTTATAAAAAATACAATAGAGTCGGGCTTTAGCCCGATTTTTTTGTGAAAGTAATTTGGCTTTAGCCAAACTTATGTGCCATTTCCCAAGAACAGCTCCGTAGCGATACCTTTGTAGGAAAATAGTAAAACCAACATAGAACTCCGTAGGAGTTCAATCTTTTAAATAAGAATAATATTTTTTACCATTTCTCCGTCAAATATTTCCAATATCTTTTCGGAACATGCTGAATGTGAAGCTTAGTATTTTTCCTTTCTTTAATATTGGTTTTCGTAAAATAGCTTTGCCAGAGCGTTTGGTATTTTTTTTCTTCGTCGTGGAATTTTTCCTGGTACTGGTTTAAATCTAATTTTTCATCGGGATAAAAGAATTCGCAGTTTTCCAAATCGTAGAACAATCCGTAATGTCTCCGAAGATCATAGATCATCCATTTTTGGTCGGCATATCGGTCTTTGAAATGTTTCCGAATCAGTGGCAACACATTGAAATCAGGATCAATTTTTGCAAAGAAAACATCATCCTGCATTTTTTCAAACCTTACGAAAGCGGTCATTCTGTGTCTTTCCCTGCTTACGGATTTGCAGATTTTGGAGATTTTCAAAATATCATCGTTAGCGAAGTTTTTTAGGACATTATCGTTCGGAAATTTCACAGATTGTCTCACCACCGATAAAATCAACTGTTCCAATTCATTATCTTCCGAAAGATATACGCGCAGCAAATCATTGATTCCTGATTGGCCAATGCTCTTTTCCAGCTTATTCAGAACTCTTTCAGATTTTTCCTGTTGGGTAACAACCTCGTGAACTTCTGCAAACATATTTTTCTGTTGGAAATTTTCTGTGTTCACGATTTCCACATCCTGATAACGATACTCGAAAACTTCAAATATCGCTGTGAAAAGTCCGTCGAAACTGCCGTCGTAGAAAAGAATGGTCATTTTAATTAAAACAATGTCAATTGCTGGGAAAACTGATTCTGAAATTTTGACTGACTTCCACTGAGAATTAATTTTCTCAAATTCAAATCAGTTAAATGTTTCAGAAACGGATTTCCATATGTAAAATCAATAAAATATTTAGCACGGTTGACCGCTGCTCCGAGTTTTTTAAGGTGGTCAATTGTCAAAACCTGAAATTGTCTTGCGCTTACAATTTTCTGTGCTGTTTTTACTCCAATTCCCGGAATCCTTAGAATCATTTTATAATCAGCGGTTTGAAGATTAACAGGAAATTGGTCGAGATGCCGCAACGCCCAACTTAATTTTGGGTCAACTTCCAAATCTAAAAAAGGCATATTGAAATCTAAAATTTCGTCCGCTTTGAAGCCATAAAACCGCATCAGCCAATCTGATTGATACAAACGATTTTCCCGCAACACAGGAACTTCCGATGTAATTGCCGGTAAGCGATTGTCGACCGTTACAGGAATATAACCTGAGTAATAAACCCGTTTCATTCCGTAGTTTTTATAAAAATGGTCGGCCACTTTGATGATTTGTAAGTCATTTTCGTTGGTGGCGCCCACAATCATTTGAGTTGATTGCCCTGCTGGAGCAAATTTCGGGGTGCTTCTGATGATCTTCTTCTCATCTTTATATTGCTGAATTCCTTTCTGAACAATCCGCATAGGCTGAAGCATATCCTCGCGGTTTTTATCAGGAGCCAATAATTTTAATCCAGATTCAGTTGGAATTTCTAAGTTTACGGAAAGTCTATCAGCGTAAAGTGCGGCTTCATTCATCAAATCGTCACTCGCTCCTGGAATTGATTTCAAATGAATGTAGCCATTGAAATTATGTTCAGTTCTCAGCTTTTTTGCCACCCGAACCAGGCGTTCCATTGTCGTATCTGCGTCTTTGAAAATTCCGGAACTCAGAAATAAGCCCTCAATATAATTTCGTCTGTAAAAACTGATGGTCAAATCAACCACTTCTTCAACTGTAAAAGCAGCACGTTTGATGTCATTTGATTTTCTGGAAACACAATAGATGCAATCGTAAATGCAATGATTGGTCAGAAGAATTTTGAGAAGCGAGACACAACGTCCGTCTTCCGTATAAGTATGACAAATTCCGCTGGCTGAACTGTCGCCCAAGCCACCTTTGTTTTTTCGTTTTCCGCCGCTGGAAGAACACGAAACGTCATACTTAGCAGCATCTGCAAGTATTTCGAGTTTTTCTTTGATGCGGTCGAAATTCATATTATTTTATGTTTGAGACATTGTTTGTTATTAGCAAAATTAAGTCAGAAATTGAGAAAAATCAGAACTTTTAAAGCAAACTTATCCACATATTTCCAAAGCAAAATTAGTATATTTACGGACAATAAATGTATGCTATGAATCATAAACCGATAGAAGGTTTTTCTAAATTAACCAAGCAGGGAAAAATAGACTGGCTTGTCAACGAATATCTCGAAGGAAACCAGGAATATCAAAATATACTCAGTCAATATTGGAACGAAAATGCTGATTTGCAAAAACTTCACGATGAATTTTCTGAAAATACCATTTCCAATTTCTACATGCCTTACGGAATTGCTCCGAACTTTTTAATTGATGGAAAGTTATTCGCTCTTCCAATGGCTGTTGAAGAAAGTTCGGTGGTTGCAGCGGCTTCCAAAGCTGCCAAGTTCTGGATCGATAAAGGCGGTTTTAAAACAACGATCATTAACAACGAAAAATTAGGTCATACCCACTTTATTTTTAATGTTGAACCTCATAAACTGCTTCATTTTTTCAACTTTAATTTAAAGAAGAAACTAATTGAGGCTACCAACGACATTACTGCGAATATGAGAAATCGCGGTGGCGGAATCTTAGATATAAAATTAGTCGACAAAACTTCCGAAATGCCGAATTATTATCAGTTGAAAGCAAGTTTTGATACGGTAGATTCGATGGGCGCTAATTTTATTAATTCCTGTCTGGAACAGTTCGGGAAAACATTGAAACAGGAAGTTGCGATCAGTGAAGATTTTTCACAGGAAGAGAAGAATTCTTTACAGATTGTGATGAATATCCTTTCGAACTTTACACCGGATTGTATCGTAAGAGCTGAGGTTTCTTGCAAGATAGAAGATTTAAAAGATGACAGCGGAATTCCCAATGAAGAGTTTGCCTGGAAATTCAAGCAGGCAGTAACCATTGCTGAGATTGAGCCTTTCCGTGCTACCACTCACAATAAAGGAATTATGAACGGAGTAGATGCTGTTGTAATTGCTACAGGGAACGATTTTAGAGCAACAGAAGCTTGTGCACACGCTTATGCGGCAAGAAACGGAAAATATTCTTCTTTAACACATTGTACAATCGACAATGGAATTTTCAGATTCTGGATTGATCTTCCGATTTCTGTTGGTGTTGTAGGTGGTTTAACGAATCTTCATCCGTTGGTTAAATTCTCTTTAGCATTGCTTGGAAAGCCTTCTGCGCAGGAATTGATGAGTATTTTAGCGGTTTCCGGTCTCGCTCAAAATTTTGGAGCGCTGCGTTCTTTGATCACCACCGGCATTCAGAAAGGTCATATGAAAATGCACTTATTGAATATTTTGAACCAATTAGGTGCAACAGAAGAAGAAAAGCAGCATTTTGTGACGTATTTCAAAGATAAAACGGTGAGTCATCACGAAGTGATCAATGAGTTTAACAGAATGAGAGGTCAGTAATGCTACAAATTATTTTTGCCATCATCTTCTTAATCTTTGGTTTGTTTTTAAAGAAAACCAATCATCCCGGATTCAGAAGTTCTAAAAGATTTGCTATCATGTTTATCATTTTAGGGGTTGTAATACTGATTGGCAAGCTAACTTCATATTTTTTACATCCTGCATAGTGAAAAAGAAAATTATATTTTTTCTGCTGATTTCCGGCTTAAGTTTTTCACAACAGAAAAGTTTAACCATTAAGGATTTGCCTCCAAAATCTGAAGACACTGTTTTTCCGGTGATTTCTTATGCTGTAAATCCCAGAGTGGAAAATAAAATCAATACCTTTTTGCAGGTTGACCAGTTGGAATACATTCCCGGATCTTCAGAAAATCCATTTAAGCTTGTTTCTACAGGAAAGACTTCCTATTCCAATTATGTTTATTTTTATAGTTGGGAAAAGCTGGAAACGCCAAAAAACATATTGAGTCTTGCGTTAGATGGAGAAGCTTCAGGCGCTTATCCTGAAGGTTTTTCAATTTGGAAGAATTTTGATCTGAGAACGGGAAATTTCATTAACGCTAAAGATTTATTTCAATCAGGTTCCGTGAAAACGGTTGAAAATTTAATTCAGAAAAGTATTAAAAAAGAGGTCGGTGATTTTCTTGTTCAGTTAAAATCTGAGAAGAATCCGTCGGAAGAAGTGGCGGATCAGATTGCTATTTACGAAGACTGCTTCACGGATTTTACTTTGGAAGATATTGAATATTATTTCGGCAAAGATAAATTAACCTTTGTTGCCGGAAGGTGTTCGAATCATGCGATGAGAGCGTTGGATGATTTAGGAAGTCATGTTGTAGAGTTTCCCTATAAACAGTTGGAAAAATACTGGAGTCCTTATGCGAAAAATTTGCTGTCAGGTTCAGAAACGGCTGACAGAACAAGTTTTAGCAATAAATTATATAAAGGAAAAATTGATGGCAAATACCCTATCACAGTCTTGATCGGCAAAGTGTATCAAGATGGTTCTTTTTCTGCAAAGTACTGGTATGATAAAACTAAAAAGCTGATTGAATGGAATGGTAACATCAAAGGAAATCATATATCTATAATAGAAAATGATTATTATAGTGAAGAAACCAACCAATGGATTTTTAGAGCTTTAGTAGAAGCGGAGCTGAAAGGCAACACTATTGTTGGAACCTGGCAGGATTATAAAACAAAAAAATATTTGAAACTAGAATTAGAAGAATTATAAAATGAAAACAGTTACTTTAGTTTTTGGAGCCGTATATGGAATGCTTTCCGTAATTCTTGGTGCATTCGGAGCACATGCCTTGAAGAAGATTTTGTCCGTGGAAAGACTGGAAAGTTTTGAAACAGGAGTAAGATACCAAATGTATGCTGCATTTTTCTTATTAATTATCGGCTACATTTTGAAGTTTGAAACTTCATCAGAAAAATGGACCTCAATTTTAATGATTGCCGGAACATTTTTATTTTCAGTAAGTATTTATTTCCTGAGTCTACAAGATTATTTGGGTGTAAACCTTAAATTTTTAGGACCGATTACACCGCTCGGAGGATTATTAATGATTCTGAGCTGGTTAATGCTTATTTTTCATTTTGCGAAAGGCAGAATTTAAAATGGAGGCGCGAGCGTCAAAGCACATAGTATTAGCAATGCAATCCTGAGGCTTTCGAAGCATTAGTGTAAGCACTTCAAATTTGAAAATATTAAAAACAAATGATGATCTTTTTAATATTTAATGAATCAAAATGAGAATCAACAGAAGACGAAGACTCATCAAAACATTTGATCTTTTGGATCAGCCTATCAAATTCAATCCGTTTGTATTTAGCCGTACTTTTTTTATGTGGGCGATTACAGGATTGGTTGGCGGGATTATTGCCGGTCTTTATTGGATTGTTCTGGAACACTTTACAGAATTTTTAGCCGAATTTCAGGGTTGGATGGTAATTCCGACGATGGCAATTTGCGGTTTACTGGCAGGTTTAGTCATTCATTTTATCGGTGATCCCGGAGAAATTCATCTGATTGTTAACAATATCAGGTTTAATAAAGGAAAATTGGATCCGAAAAATAATCCTTCCATGATTTTGTCATCGCTTTTTTGTGTAGCATCGGGTGGAAGTTTAGGTCCGGAAGCTCCTTTGGTTCAGGTGACGGGCTCTACAGGAACCTGGCTGGGAAAAATATTCAGATTGAAAGGGGAGGAGCTACGTTCTTTAAGTATTGCGGGAATGGCTTCCGGTTTTACTGCGCTTTTCGGGGCTCCGCTTGGAGGAAGCTTATTTTCGCTGGAAATTCTTCATCATAAACATGCCGTAGAATATTATAAAGCGATTATTCCTGCGTTGGTAGCAAGCTGTTTCAGCTATGTGATGTTTGCTCTGATTATCCATTTGGGAATTGGAGCGACGTGGGATCTGAAGGCCTATCATTACACCGGAGTTTACGATTTTGCTTATGCCACTGCTTTAGGTGCTGTAGGAACTTTATTTGGCTGGATTTTTATTTTCATAGTAAAGTTTTTTAAGAAAGTATTTGAATACAGAAAATTCCCAATTTACATTAAAACTTTGGTAGGTGGAATTATACTGGGAATTATTGCTTTTTATTTTCCCATTACAAGATACTTTGGACATAATGAGATCAACCAGTTAATCAACGGAAATTTTGCGCTGAGTTTTTTAATTGTTGTTTTAGTTTTCAAAATTTTAGCAATAGCAATTACCGTAACTTCAGGATGGAGAGGTGGTTTTATTATTCCTCTTTTCTTTGTGGGAACAACTTTAGGATTAATTATTCATCATGTATTTCCGACGGTTGATACAACATTAGCGATTGTAAGTTGTATGGCAGCAATCAATGCCTGTGTTACAAGAACTCCGATGAGTACAACGATCATTTTGGGAACTTTAACAGGCTTTACCTATTTTGTTCCAATACTTTTTGCAAGCTTAACAGGTTATTTTCTGGCTCCAAAAATCCCGTTTATCGGATCTCAATCTGAGAAATTATCCGAAGAATAAAGCAAATTTGGAGAATATGTTAAAAATCAAGTCAGGAGAGCTTTAATTTTTAAGCCAATAAACTTGAACTTCCGTGTCTTTTTATTAAATTTGTCAACCTTTAATTTTTAAAATAAAATAATAAAAATAATATGAATCTTCACGAGTATCAATCAAAAGAGATTTTATCAAAGTATGGAGTAGCTATCCAACGTGGTTTCGTTGCAAACAACGTAGAAGAAGCTGTAGCAGCTGCAGAAAAATTGACTGCTGAAACCGGAGCCCAGGCTTGGGTTGTAAAAGCACAAATTCATGCAGGTGGTCGTGGTAAAGGTGGTGGTGTAAAGTTTTCTCCAAACATAGATAAACTTAAAGAAAACGCTGGTAATATCATCGGAATGCAGTTGGTAACGCCACAAACTTCTGCTGAAGGTAAAAAAGTACACTCTGTTTTGATTGCAGAAGACGTTTATTATCCTGGAGAATCTGAAACTAAAGAATTTTATGTTTCTATTCTCTTAGACAGAGCTGAAGGTAAAAATACGATTGTATATTCTACTGAAGGGGGGATGGATATCGAGCACGTTGCAGAAGTAACTCCTCATTTAATCCACAAAGAAATCATTGATCCTGCTTTAGGTCTTCAAGGTTTCCAGGCTAGAAAAATTGCTTTCAACCTAGGTCTTGAAGGGAATGCTTTCAAAGAATTCGTAAAATTCATCGGTTCTCTTTACAATGCTTATACAGGTATTGATGCATCTCTTTTCGAAATCAACCCGGTGCTGAAAACTTCTGATAACAAAATTATCGCAGTAGATGCTAAAGTAACTTTAGATGACAACTCATTATTCCGTCACAAAGATTTAGCTGAGCTTAGAGATACAAGAGAAGAAGATCCAATGGATGTTGAAGCTGGTGAAGCAGGTCTTAACTTCGTAAAACTAGATGGTAACGTTGCTTGTATGGTAAACGGTGCAGGTCTTGCAATGGCAACTATGGATATCATCAAATTATCAGGTGGTAACCCAGCTAACTTCCTTGACGTAGGTGGTACTGCAGATGCTCAGAGAGTACAGACTGCTTTCGGAATCATCTTGAGAGATCCGAACGTAAAAGCGATCCTAATCAACATCTTCGGAGGTATCGTAAGATGCGACAGAGTTGCTCAAGGAGTTGTAGATGCTTACAAAGCGATGGGTAGCCTTCCAGTTCCATTGATCGTAAGGTTGCAGGGAACTAACGCTGTAGAAGCTAAAAAATTAATTGACGAATCTGGACTTCCTGTTCATTCTGCAATTACTCTGGAAGAAGCAGCCAACAAAGTAAAAGAAGTTTTAGCTTAAAACTAAGTTAGCTTAACAATATAAAATCCGTTTTCTTTTGAAAACGGATTTTTTGTTGGGATACCATTTGAATCATTCAAATGGTGTAAAAAATAACTTTTTCATCAACAGATTTAAAATTAGCAAATAGCTTAATTTTAAAATAAAATCTTTAGCTTATTAACAGAGTTTTAAAATAATTAATATCCCTAAATTTTACGAAGAGTTTTCATGATTATTAGGTTATACAAAGATTGGCTTTTTTTAGTCACAAAAAAATAACACTTTAGGCGTATTTTTTAAGAAAATTTTAACTATTTTTATAATCAAAGCTTAGCCTATGGGAAAATCTGAGGAAAAACATCCCCTTATTGATGTATGGAATTCTTACAGAGCATTACGTGAAAATGGCAATGCACCACTTAAAAATCCTTCGATTAAGCAGATTATTGGTGAAATGTTCGCTATTGGTAATTACTACTATTATGTTTTGAATTTAGCTGATAGTACACTTACCGGACATCATAAAAATATTCTTAAACTCCACGGCTTCAAAAAGTTTCCGGAGCATCTTAAACAAATCATAGATCTTATACATCCTGATGATATTTCTTTTGTTTTGAATGCAGAAAGAATAGTAATCGAAAAGATCATTGAAGTAGGAAAAGAGTTTCAGCTTTATCTGAAGCCAAGTTATTGCTTTAGAATGAAAACAACCAAAGGGAACTATGAACTCTTTCATCATCAGGCAATTCATACTTTGGAAGATGATGAAGGTAATCTTATACAATCTGTGAATATTCACACAAACATTCAGCACATTACCAAAGAAAATCCTTATACAATTCTTCTAACCGGTATTTCTCCAAGAGTAGATTTTATTCAGGTAAAAATTGATCCAACTGTGCCAACATTTTTATCATCGGAAAATGACCTTACCAAAAGAGAAACCGAAGTTTTATCGTTGATTGCCAGAGGATATTCAGGTAAAGAAATCTCTTTAATGCTTATCTTGTCGGAACACACCGTTCGTACTCATCGCCGCAATATTTTACATAAAACACAATGCAGAAACAGCAAAGAACTCGTGAAAAAAGCTTTTGATTTGGGCTTGATTTAATTTGAGTTTAAATTCAAACTGACAAATCTCACGATCTTTTTTCGGCGCAAAACTTGTAACTTTAGCCTTGATGAGAAATTACAACCTGCAACCAAGATTTAAAGATTCTGCACATTTTAAAAATTTCTGGGCAAAAGGAAACGGAAAACAACTGACCGATTTTTCCGGAGCCGAACTGAGCTTTAATGATTTTGAAAAATTCTCCCATTTCTTTTATCATGTAGATGAAATTGGTGATGAGGTTGTAAAAGATATTTACTTCAAAAAGAAATACAGTGAAGCTTCGCGGGAAATAGAGCAGTATATCAGAAACGGAGTTTCAGAAAATGATGATGTTCCTGAAAGTGTCAAGAAACTTTTTCTTCAAGCCCAGACGACTCCCGATTGGCTTGATTATGATTTGATTAATAAAGGTGCAGAATTGTGCATGCGAAGCAATCTTGATTCTTTGATTTCACTCAGAGATTATTGCTTGATCGGCGGCTATGATTATGCCTATCTCAATAAACCTTTAATTGCTACTGAAGCTTTGAAAAAAGGAGCAGTAAAAAGACTTTCAGAAACATTGGATTTTTGGGTTAATGTCACACGATATGATGCTTTGGAAGTTCACAAAAAAGGTTATGAATTTGCCATTAAAACACGACTGATCCATTCTTACGCAAGACTTTCTATCAAAAAACATTACAAAAATTGGGATAAGGAAAACTGGGGCGAGCCTATCAATTCCTGGGATATGATGGCAACATATATTGGTTTCAGCCTCGTTTTTTTACACAGTCTTCATAAGTTGGGAAATACAATTTCTGCCGAAGAGGAAAGAGGACATTTTCATCTCTGGAAATATGTAGGATATCTTTTAGGGATTCCCGAAGAATTGCTTCCGAATAACAAAAAACAGGCTACGGAATATTTTTATTTGTGGACCTCTGTTCAGCCGCCTTCAGATAAAGACTCTGTTTTACTGGCTCATTCTCTGCTTAATGAGTCTTTAGAAAACCCAATTTTAAAGTTCAAATTTCAAAGAAAAAATCTGCGTTATTTACACATTTGCTGTACGTGGTTCTTGCTCGACGATGAAGTTTGTAAAAGACTTCAGATTCCTGAGGTTCCGTTCCGAAGTGGCTTTCCCGTAACAAAGAGAATGATCAATAAAATTTATGATTCAACCGTAAGCCGCGAAACAAGAATAAAAAAAGGAAACAAAGACCAGATGAAAGTTCTTGAAGACTATCTGAAAATTACACAGAATTCAAATTTTCATTAAGATACTAATTACTCATTATTCATTTTCAGGAACCATTTCCAGCTTTCCGCACTCGCTATTTTTCTTACTCCCCGGCGGGGGGGGGGGGGGGGGGGGGGGGGGGGAGGAAAAA
>NZ_JBPCHW010000033.1:0-24954 GCF_051011795.1 Chryseobacterium sp. RLHN22 | reverse complement strand
ATTTCTTTTACAATCTGAAGTTTCAAACTTAAACTGTAATCTTTCTGTGTACGCTTTACATAAAGCGATTCTAATGGTTCTTTCATAACGATTCTTTTTTGTGTATCGTTATTTCAGGTCTAGACAAACATTAATTTTAAAAGCATCGGAAGCAATTGTTGCATCTTTTTTTATTTCCTCACTTAGCGGATCCTGCCCTAATCCATAATTTTGGAGCTCGGGCCTGGCTTCTCTTTCTTCTATCAGTAAAGCTAATTTCCTTATTGAATTGTTGATGTATAATTCGCTCAAAGAAATTGTATTAGGAAAGTGTTTGAAAAGTTTGTTGTAAAGCTTTGTAAGTAACAGTGAATGTCCTCCCAATTGAAAAAAATCGTCTTCCATACTCGTGATTTTGCGTTCCAGCACTTCGCTCCATATTTCTCTGATGATTTTTTCATAATCATTTAATGGCTCTTCCTGAATTTCGGTAGTTTCACTGATTAGATTTTCTGCCATTTGGTTGAGCGATTCCAGATCTATTTTACCATTTGATTTTACAGGTATTGTTGCTACCATAAAAATTTCATTGGGAATCATATAGGAAGGAAGTTTCCTATTTAGTTCACTTTTAATATGAGCAATAGGAGCATCGCCGGAAACAAAAGCTCTTAACGATGTTACAACCCCCAAAGTTTTATGAATATGAACTGTCGCATTTTTTATCCCTTTAATTTTACAAAGCGTATTTTCGATTTCGGCCAATTCAATACGGTAGCCTCTTATTTTCACCTGATAATCGGATCTTCCAACATATTCCAGCATTCCGTCGGACAATATTTTCACCTGATCTCCGGTTTTATACATTCGGCTGTAGAAGCCGGTTTCATTACTGGCGAAAGGATTTTTAATAAATTTTTCTGCAGTAAGTTGCGGTTTATTCAGATAACCTCTTGAAAGCTGGATTCCTGAAATATAAAGCTCACCAATAACCCCATCGGGAACCTGACGAAGGTATTGGTCTAAAACGTATAGCTTCATATTTTTAATGGCTGTTCCTATAGTATTATCAGGATGTAGATCATCAAAAATAAATGTATTGACCGCAACTGTAGATTCTGTCGGACCGTACATATTAAGAAGTTTTGCGCGTTTTTTCCAATACTGGCTAACTTGTGGTGGGCAGGTCTCTGCACCGGTTCCAATTACTTTTAATAAAGGTAAATCTTCATTTTGGGGAATTGTAGCAAGTACAGAAGGTGACATAAAAGGAATTGCAGAAATCGAATGTTGAGCAATAAATTCGGAGAGATGGTCTCCCAATAATTTATTATTTGGATAAAGATGAATGGTGGCACCTTTCGTCAACGGGATCCACATATCAATGACTGAACCGTCGAAATTATAGGGAGAAAACTGCAAGGTCCTATCTTGTTCACTGAGTTCAAGTAAATTTCCGTATTCAGTGATGAAATTTCCTAGGGATTGATGTTCAATAAGCACTCCTTTTGGCTGTCCCGTGGTTCCGGAAGTATGGATAACATAAGCAAGATCGGTAGGAGCATGTGTGTCTCTGTAACTTTTCTGAATATGCTCTAAAGGAGCATTCATCAGATTTTCAATGAAAAGAACAGGTTGTTCCATTTCACTTTTTAAATCGAATTTTGCTGTTGTAATTAAAAATTTTGGTTTTGTATCCTCAAGGATCGTTTTAATCCGGTCAATGGGGTAGGCCGTATCCAAAGGAACGTAAGCGGCGCCGGACTTTATAATCCCTAAAAGCGTTGCAACCCGCTCTATAGACTGTTCCTGATAACAGGCAACAAAATCTCCACTTTTAACTCCGGCAGCAATTAATTGACTGGCAATATGACTTGATTTTTTATTTAAATCCTGATAAGAAATTCCCAGCCCGGAAAGGATCAATGCGGTTTTGTCTGGTGTTTTTTCAACCTGTTGTTCAAATAATGCTACTAAAGTTTTTGGCGCTTCGTTGGTTGCAAATTCATCAATTTTTCTCTTTTCTAAAACAGAATAAATATCAATATCCCCAATTTTTTGACCAGGATTAAAAGCGATTGATGTTAAAATGAACAAATAAGCTTTTGCCATTTCCGTAATGGTTTTTTCTTTAAATAAAACATCAGAATAATCAATATTTACTTTTAATTTTTTGCCAATCGGAAGCACTTCAAATTGTAAATCAAATTTTGTTTTTTGATTAAAAATCCATTCAACATTATGATTTTCTATTGGAGTAGCAAGCTTAAATTTTTCATTAGGATCTTGTAAGACAAAAACATTTTGAAATAAAGGATTGTGCCCGGCAAACCTGTCTTTAATCACATTACTGATAATCGTTTCCAACGGAATTTCCTGGTGTTGAAAAACTTGCGGAATCATATTTTTTATTTGGTGTAAAAAATCTGAAAAGACAGGATTTCCATCAATTTTCATACGGATCGGAAGCATATTGGTAAAATACCCGATGGCCTTGTCAAAACGGTGAGGCCGGTTAGCAAACGGGCTTCCTACACAAATATCCTGTTGACCACTGTAATATTGCATTAGCAAACCAAAAGCGGATAATAAAGTGATGTACAATGTGGCAGAGTGCTGTTCTGAAATTTTCTGTAATGTTGCGGTTAATCTTTCATCAATTTCAAATTGATATTGTTTACCAGAATCCGGATGCGGATATTCTTTTTTGAAGTCGTGGGCAATCTGAAGCACGGAAACATCTTCCAAATATTCTTTCCAGAAATTGATTCCGTTTTCTTTATCCTGTTTAGATTGATAAGTAACGTAATTTTTATATTCTGTCAACGCTCTTTTATCTTCCTGGTTATTTGAGATTTGATAATATAAAGTGTTGATTTCCTGAACAATTAAAGGCATTGACCATCCATCTGTAACAATGTGATGTACTATCAAAAACAATGAAGCCGGCCTGTCATTTTTATGAATAATATAAGCCCGGAGCATATAATCTCTTTGCAAATCGAACGGAATTTTTATGAGTTCCTGAACTTTTTCAGCATCATATAAATTTTCTAAAATCCAGTTATTTTCACTGATTGCAGACTGGAAAGCCTGATTTTCTTTTTCTGTTATAATTGTTCTTAGAATGCTGTGTTTTCTTAATAATGCTTTAAAGGCCTTTTCTAAAATAGGTAAAGAAATAGCTTCATTGACTGGGTATAGCGCCCCCACGTTATAGGCTACGCTGCCATATAGTTTGTCCAGAAACCATAAGCTCTGTTGCTGAAAAGATAATTGAACGGGATGATGATCAGGTATTGATGGCCCGGTTTCATTTTCTTCTATTTTTTCTAAATCAGTAACGAATTCCTCTAATTTAAGGATGGTAGGGTATAAAAAAAGATCAGCGATTTGTAAAGGAAGATGTAATTCCTGTCTGATCAAAGAGATAAGTTTATAAGCCAGAATTGAATTTCCCCCAAACTGAAAGAAATTATCATCAACTCCAACTGATTTTATATTTAAAATTGTGCTCCAGGCATTGGCTAATTGCTTTTGTAACTCAGTCTGAGGTGGAACAAAAAAAAGTCTTTTTTCTTCAGTGATTTCCAGGGTGTTTAAGAATGATTTGTCAATTTTTCCATTTGCAGTTAATGGAAACTCCTGAATTTCCAAAAATTTTGAAGGAACCATATAAAAAGGTAATCGTTCAAACAAATAAGCTCTTATAGCTTCCGGAAAAGTGTTTTTATCTTTGTTATTTTTATAAAAACAAATTAACTGTTTATCATTTTGCGCTTGTTTTACAATGATAACGCAGTTTTCCACAAGATTTGACTGTTTAATATTTTCTTCAATTTCTGCAGGCTCTACCCGAAAACCTCTGATTTTCACTTGCTGATCCGCTCTTCCAACAAATTCAATGGTATGATCTTCCAGTTGTCTTACAAGATCGCCTGTTTTATATACTCTTGTTGTTTTTCCCTCAGGTGTTGTGAACGGTAAAAATCGTTCAGCTGTAAGATCCGGACGATTATAATATCCTCTTGAAACCTGGATTCCTCCAATGTAAAGTTCTCCAACCTCATTATTAGGCAAAATATTCATCTCCTGATCTAGAACATAGAAATCTACGTTACGTAAGGGTTGCCCAATTGTGCCGATAGGATGGGTTTCATCAAATTTAAATCCGCTTACTACCACGGTAGTTTCAGTAGGGCCATAGATATTAATTAGCTCTACTTTTGTCTTCCAATATTCAATCACTTTAACTATCGGAGCTTCTCCACCGGTACATATTTTTCGTAAGCTTCCGATTGGTTTGTCAGTCGGTAAAGTGGCCAAAATTGAGACCGGCAAATAAGGGAGAACAGTGATATTGTTTTGACAGATGTAACTAAGCAGCGCATCACCTACTATTCTGTTGTCCGGATAAAGATAGACTGTCATCCCTAATGAAAGAGGAACCCAAAGATCTAATACAATTCCATCAAAATTTGATGATGAAATATTAAGTGCGGTATCTTCTTTTTCTGTATTCAAAAATTCCCCGAAATATTGTATGAAATTGCCCAATCCTTTATGTTCTGCCATTACCGCTTTCGGAGCTCCTGTACTTCCAGAGGTATAGGCTAAATAGGCTAAGCCGTTTTTGACTTCGGAGTCAGGATTTTCTTTAGGCATTTGAAGAATGTCTTCTTTTTTTTCATCAATGAAAGTAATTTCACCTTTATAAAAATGAAATTTTTCGGCAAATTTTTTCTTAGTGATTAGCATAGGGCTGTTGGTATCTTCTAAAATATGCTGCAAGCGATTATCAGGATACAACGGATCAAGCGACACATATGCTGCACCCGATTTCCAGATAGACAACATAACGATAACTTTTTCTATAGATTGATCTAAACAAAAACAAAGAGGAACCTCCGTAAATATTCCTTTTTGGTTTATGTAGTTTGATAATTGGTTTGAAGTAATTTCAAGTTGTTTAAAAGAAATTCTTTCACTTTCGCAAATAAGTGCTGTTTTTGTAGCATTCAGCATAACCGCATTATCCAATAAAGACAATACAGTTGTTTCCTGTGTTGAGATTTTGTTCATTTGGCTAGTTTATATTTAATTTTATTTGAAAATATAAAAATATGTCAAATAAATACTTAAATTCACATTCTATTTAATTTTTAATATTAATAAATATGTTGTATGGAAAACTTGCCCAAAAAACCAGAGTTATCTTTCAAAATGTATGAATTAATAAGTGGCTATTGGGTGGCTGCTTGTATTCGCTCAGTTGCGCAGTTAGATATTGCAGATAAGCTCCTGAACGGGGCTAAAACCTTGTCAGCATTAGCAAAAGAAACTGATTCAGATGAAAAGTCGCTATATCGCTTATTAAGAGCCGTAACCAGCGTTGGAATATTTGAAGAAAGGGAAGATGGAGCGTTTGAATTAAATGATTTTGGCTCGACTTTATTAACAGATGTCCCGGGATCAGTAAAACCCTGGGCTTTGGCCAATCTTGGAGAGCATTATCCTGCTTTTGGGGAGTTAACTTATGGTGTAAAAACAGGAAAAGTACCTTTTGAATATGCTCATGGGATGCCTGTTTGGGATTATTATAAGCAAAACCCGGAGGCTGGGGTTAATCTTGCAAAAGCTATGGCAGGTATGTCGGGTGCTGTTTTAAAAACAATTATTGATACCTATGATTTCTCCCCATACAAAACGTTGGTAGATATAGGCGGCGGAAACGGAGCTATGATGTTTGCTGTTTTAAGTGCAACACCTGGAAGTACCGGAATTGTTTTTGATGAACCTTATGTAATAGAACAAACAGCACAGCATATACCCGAGGATCTGAAAGGAAGATGTACTGTATTTGGTGGAAGCTTTTTTGAAGAGGTTCCTGCCGGTGCAGATCTTTATATGACAAAATGGGTTATCCACGATTGGAATGATGATGAGTCGATTAAGATTTTAAAAAACATACAAAAAGCGATGCCTGTAGGAGGTAAATTACTAATTATTGATTCTGTTATTCCGGATAACTCACAGAATACTCCACACGCCGGAAAATTATTAGACATCAATATTATGGCGATGACAACAGGAAAAGAACGTACATTGAGTGAATTTAAATTCCTTCTGGAAAGTGCCGGGTTAACTTTTAAAAATTTGATTCAGACAGCTACGGAAATTTCCAGTATTATTGAGTGTGAAAAATTATAAATGATTAGGGTTACAAGTATTCATTAGCTCAAAATGTATCGTGAATATGTCGGTTAAAAGGTTACCAGATTACAGTTCACCAGATAGTTTCACGTAAATGTTTAAAAAAGAGGTCAATATTTCACCATCGGAATTTATTCGTAAATTAAAAAATGAAACCCAAAAAGGAAGTTGACCGCTTTTTTATCAGATAAGCAAACTGCATTTTTCAACAAATCACAGAAACTTGCTGTCTGTATTTCGAATGAATGACCAGTGGCCAGTTATTGGTCGGGTTTTCCAGAGATTTCAGTGACCTATTTTGATATTTTCACGATAGGTCACTTTTAATATCCCTTTTTTGATTTTCTTTGATACTAACGCAAAACAAAAAACGCTGTAAGCATTGATGTTTACAGCGTTTTAGCTTGTTTTGGTTTCTAACCTGGCGGAGAGTGAGGGATTCGAACCCCCGGACCTGTTACAGTCAACAGTTTTCAAGACTGCCGCAATCGACCACTCTGCCAACTCTCCTTACTTGCTACGATCTCTCGTTTTCAGTGGTGCAAATATAAAGTGTTTTTTCGTTATGACAAAGGAAAAAATGATAATTATTTTAAATTTCATTTTATTGATCAAAGAATGAGGATATTAGACTTTTAAATTTCTTCTATAGCTTCGTCATATACTATTGGATCGGCGATTTCCTGATAACGTTTCCATTCAGCTTCAAGATTTTTATCAGGGCAACAATATATTTGAATGTACAAAATCGAGAATATAAAATTTTAGATGTCTAACATCATTTAAAATTCTTAAATTTAGTAAAGAAATCTGATGTTTTAGATAACAGTTAATCTGGTACATTTAAGTATATTGGTGCCTTTTTTGACCTTCTTTCAAAGATTGGCTTTCATTAAGAATTCTAAACCTCAATGATCGAGCCGTAAAACTGATTTATCTTTACCAATGTTTATCAATCATATAGGTCATCTGCGTCATAATCGTTGCTCCTAATAATAATTCGCGACGGTTGACTTTTTCAAAAGTATCTTCTTCGGTGTGATGAATATCAAAATACCTCTGCGAATCCGGTACCAATTCTGCCGTAGGAATTCCCATATCTTTTAAAGGATAAATATCAGTTCCTGAGTATCTTCCTTCGAAATCATAAGCTCCATAGGGTAAGAATAAAGACGATCAGCTTTTGATTTGTTTGATCTTATTTTCATCCATTTCCAGAGCAATTCCTCTTGGTGAAAATCCTCCCGCATCAGATTCTAAAGCAAAAAGATGTTTTTCGTTATTCTCTTTTACCGTTTTCCCATATTGTTGACCGCCTTTTACACCATTTTCTTCATTAGCGAAGCAGACAACTCTTATGGTGTGATTATTTTTTAAGCCTAAATTTTTAAAAGTTCTCAGCACTTCGATGCTTTGTACAATTCCTGCTCCGTCATCGTGTGCCCCTTCGCCGACATCCCAGGAATCTAAATGCCCACCGACAAGAATAATGCTTTTATCTTTGTGACCCGTGATTTCTCCAATAACAGAGTGGGAGAGTTTCTCACCCTTCATTCCGCAATTGGAATTAAGTTTAGCAGTAACTTTTTGTGATTTTAAAAGGGTTTCCAACTCGTCTGCAATCGTATTTCCGATCGCAACGGCAGGAATTTTTTCAATATCTTTATCATAACGCATCGCTCCTGTATGCGGAACATCATCAAAAGCAGAGGACAAAGATCTAACGATTGCAAATTTTCCTCCTTTTTTTGCAGTTAATGACGCAGCAGTAGAACGATAAACGGCGGCATCGCTGTAAGCATGAAAGGTCTGTACGTACGATTGGCTGAAAGGGTAATTGAAGAAAACAATCTTATCTTTTACCTGATCAGAACTGAGTTTATCGTATTCGGCTAAAGATTTTACCATGATGATTTCTCCTGAAATGTCTTTGCCTTTTGTACCTTCTGAATTTCCCAGAGAAAGCATTTTCAGAGAAATCCATTTACCGTTTCCGGCTTTTATTTTTAGAGATTCTTTACCTCTTTCCCAAACAGGAATCATCACTTCCTGAAGCCAGACTTTATCGGCTCCGGCTTCTTTTAATTTTTGTTCTGCCCATTTTACCGATTTTTCATACGCTTCAGAACCGCTCAATCGATGACCTATGTTTTTAGTTAAATCTCTTAACTCGGTGTATGATTTTCCTTTATTTAAAATTTCTGCAGAAATTCTGCTAAATTGAATGGAATCCTCCTTCGTCTGCCCGAAAATAGGTAAGCTTAAAAATAAGACCGCGGTTGAGATGATGTTTTTCATGATTTTTTTTGCTTCATTAAAATTTTAATTCCATATCAAGTTGTCTTCCTTCTTGCTGTGCTTTTTTATCCATAGAACTTCCTACACCGGCGCCAATTGCCAGACCAATAGGAAGGCCAATCGCCATGAGACCGATATTTCCGATACTTAAACCCAACAACAAACCTAGAGGAAGCCCGAAAGCAGACATTCCTAAGGCGATCCAAAGATTTCTGTAGTAATTTTTAGGAACTATTTTATGATCGGTTTCCAGTTTTTTAATGATCGTATTCTGTTTATCTTTAAGAAATTTTCTCAGTTGAGAATCTTTCAGTATGCTGGAGCTCGCAGCATCAATTTGCTGATTAATAAACAGCACAGTTTCTGATGGTAAATTTTTATCATGAAGTTTCACAATAATTTCCTGTATTTGGTTATACAGATTATTTACTTTTTCGTTATTTATCTGCTCTGGGTTTAAATTTAATTGTGTGATTTCCATTATATATTTTATGATCTAATATTTTGAAACTACCAATTCTTATCAATCATAAAAACAAGCTGCGTCATAGCAACCGCTCCGAGAAGTAATTCTCTTTTGTTGACTTTATCGAAAGTATCTTTTTCGGAGTGATGATAGTCAAAATATCTTTGGGTGTCGACAACCATTTCCGCCAAAGGAATATCTAATTTTTTCAAGGGGGCAATATCCTGAATAGCATAAGTCTGGTCAAAATCATAGACACCGTAAGGTAGAAAATAATTTTTCCATTCAAAAATTAGTTTTCTTCTCTGCGGCGACATATCCAGCGAAAAACCTCTTGGCGAATATCCACCGGAATCGGTTCCTAAAGCAAAAATATGCTTTTCTTCTTTCTTTTTCACCTGTACAGCATAGGTTTCCCTGCCCATTCCTCCATTTTCACTATTGGCATATAAAACTACTCTGATCGTATGGTTATTGTCGTATCCTAAAGCTTTAAACGTTCTTAAAACTTCCATACATTGCACAACTCCGGTTCCGTCATCGTGCGCCCCTTCAGCAAAATCCCAGGAATCGAGCTGCGCACCAAGTACAATCACTTTTGAATCTTTTTTACCCGGAATTTCACCAATAATATTATGATTAATGGTTTCTCCTTTTGATTCGGCAGACATATTAATTTTAGCCTTTACAGAACTTTTCTTTAGTAATTTTTCAAGCTCGTCGGCAGAACGTACTCCAATTGTCATAGCTGGAATTCTTGTTTTGTCTTCAGGTTCGTAATACACCTGTTTTGCATGCGGAATATCGTCTGAAGCAGTAGTTAATGATCTTATAATTAATGCTTTTGCTCCTTTCTGACCGATGACCGAAGCCGATATAAGCTTAGATTTTGCAGCAATCATATAAGAATCTACGGTGCTGATGATTGTTGGATCAATAGGGTAGTTGACAAAAATTATTTTATCTTTTACATCGGCCGTTCTCAGATTTACAAGTTCCTTTACATCGTTTATCAAAAGAATATCAGCAATTAAATCCTTTCCTTTTGTACCTTCGGAATTACCGAAAGAAAGCATTTTTATGGATTTCCAGTCTCCGTTTGAAGTTTTGATCTGAAGAGATTCTTTTCCTCTGACCCAGATAGGCACTTTTACTTCCTGTTTCCAGATGTTTTCTGCTCCAGCATCTTTTAATTTTTTTTCGGCCCATTCGGTTGCTTTTGCATACCCCGGCGTTGCACTGAATCGCGAACCGATTCCTTTGGTTAGTTCGCCCAGATTATCGTATGCAGTTCCGTGAAGAAAAATTTCGTCAGATATTTTCTTAAACTCTTCATGGTAGTTAAATTTAGGAGTAGGTTTTGGTTTTCTGACCAAACCTTTTTTCTGAGAAAATAAAAATCCACTCAAAAAGAGTGGAAGTATGATGAGTAAGATTTTTTTCATTTTTACTGACCGTTTTCTTTTCGGAGCATAAAAATAAAGAAAAAATAGGTAATTATTGTTTCATATCATACATTAATAATGCAGTAACCAGTTTAGGCTCAATGAAAGTGCATTTTGGAGGCATACTTAGTTTTAAATCAGATATTTTGATCATATCATTAAAGCTTATCGGGTAAATTCCGAAACCTACTTTACCTTCTTCATTGTCTATTTTTTCTTTTAATAAATTAATTCCCTCAATATTGGAAGTTCCTTTGATGTAGGAAATTTCATCAGAGCTGTCTGAATCTTCAATATTCAGAATATCTTTAATGATATATTTGTCTAAAAGATGATGGTCTAAATTATCTAAAGACATTTCCTGAGAACGAAGATCGTGCTTTACGTGAAGCGAGTAGAATTTGCCATCAAGATACATCGAAATATGGAATTTCTGAGAAGGGTAGTATGGTGTTTCTCCTTTTTCGTGGATCAGGAAATACTTTTCAATTCTTTTCAGGAACTCTTCTGTTGAAAGATCTCCGATGCTGCTCACAATTCTGTTGTAATCGTGAATTTTTATAGATTGGTTGGAAACAATAAAACTGTAAACGAAATTGTATGCCTCTGTTCCGTTATGTCTTTTGTTTTTATCTTTCAATCGTTTTGCGTGCAATGCAGTAGAACCTATTCTGTGGTGACCGTCTGCGATATAAAACGAGTCGATCTGATCAATCACTTCCTTGAACTGTTGCAATTTCAGACGGTTGTCGATTCTCCAGATTTTGTGTCTGATTCCGATTGTATCAACATGATTGAAAATAGGGACATTTTTCTCCTCATGATTCATCAGCAATTCAATTTTTGAATTGGACTGATAGGTAAGTAAAACGGGTTCTGCCTGTAGATTTACCTTATCAAGATAATGCGCCAGTTTCTCTTTTCTCTCAGGAATCGTACTTTCGTGCCTTTTGATTTTACCTGCCCAGAAATCTTCAATGCTTGCAAGACCTAAAAGCCCCCTGAAAACCTGTTTATTCGGATAAATTTGCTCGTAAAGATAATATGCCGAACTGTCCTGAACCAAAATATTTTCTTCAAGAAGCTCCTCAAATGTTGAACGGATTTTCCTCAGATTCCTGTCTACATCTTTAGATTTGCTTACAACATAAGGTTTAATCATATTGATGTAAGTTTTTTCTTTTTGCGCTTTTTCGGCAATTTCAGCTTGTGTGAAATTATCTAAAGGATGTGTCGGAAATGTAGCCTCATAGTCTTTATGAGGTCTTATTCCACGGAAAGGTTTAAAAACAGGCATATATAATTTATAGTTTCTTTTTGATTTCAATAATTTGTTGGGCAAGCTCCACACCGATTTTTTCTTGTGCATCTACGGTGTTCCCTCCTAAATGCGGTGTAAGAGACAGGCTCGGATTCATCAATAATATAAGCTCAGGTCTTGGCTCATTTTCAAAAACATCAAGGGCAGCTCCTGCCACTTTTCCCGATTTTATAAAATCCAATAATGTCACTTCATTAATGACGCCACCTCTTGCAGTATTTACGATATAAACACCGTCTTTCATTTTTTCAAATTGCGGAGTATCTATAATATACTCTTTAGTTTGCGGGGTGTTAATACTGATAAATTCAAGATCTTTCAGAAATTCATCGGTATTGTTGGTAGAAGTGATTTCAAAGTTGACCTTTTGTCCGTCGAAAAATTCTAAACTCAATGTTTCTGTTCTTGGTTTTCTTGTCAGAACTTTTACTTTCATTCCTAAAGATATTCCCATTTTCACCACTTCCTGACCAATACTTCCAAAACCGATCACTCCCAATGTCTTTTCTGAGAGTTCGTACGCTTTGCTAAACGATTTTTTCATTGCATCGAAATGAGTTTCTCCTTCCAATGGCATTAATCTGTTCGATTCATGTAAAAATCTGGCTAAAGAAAAGAAATGAGCAAAAACCAATTCTGCCACAGACTTTGATGAAGCAGTTGGGGTATTGATAATATAAATTCCTTTATCAATAGCATATTCTACATCAATATTATCCATTCCGATACCACCTCTTCCGATGATTTTAAGATTCGGACAAGCATCAATCAGATCCTTTCTAACCTTTGTTGCACTTCGAACCAGAAGAACATCAACGTTGTTTTCATTGATGAAATCTGCAACGTGATCCTGGGCAACTCTGTTATCGAGCACTTCTATTCCGGCATCTTTTAAAACAATTTCTCCGGCTTTGGAAATTCCGTCGTTAGCTAAAACCCTCATGAATTTTTTATTTAATTTAAAGCGAACTATTATTAAAAAAACAGTTGCGCAAATTAAGAAATTTTAAGATAATGAAAAATAAATCTTAAATACTTTATAAACTAAGATCTGTTTATTGTAAAGATTTCATTACATCGACCAAAACCTGTACACTTTCAATCGGCAAAGCGTTGTACAGACTTGCTCTGTAACCGCCTAAACTTCTGTGTCCGTTTAATCCGCTGATTCCCGCAGCTTTCCATGCAGAATCAAACGCTTCTTTTTTACTTTCATCCAGAAGTTTGAAAGAAACATTCATCAGAGAACGGTCTTCTTTTACACAGAAAGTTTCGAATAATGGATTAGAATCGATTTCATCGTATAATAATTTAGCTTTTGCTTCATTTCTTGCTTCAGCTGCTGCAATTCCTCCGTTTTTCTCTAAGTACTGTAAAGTCAATAAAGATGCATACACAGGGAAAACAGGTGGAGTATTATACATCGATTCTTTGGAAATATGTTGGTTGTAATCTAAAATAGAGAACATATTTTCTCTGTCGGTTTTACCTAAAATTTCTTTTTTTACAACCACTAAAGTCACTCCTGCAGGTCCCATATTCTTTTGAGCTCCCGCATAGATTAAATCAAATTTTGAAAAATCAAGCTGTCTAGAGAAAATATCAGAACTCATATCACACACCATTAACGTTTCCACTTCTGGGAAAGATTTCATCTGAGTTCCGTAGATCGTATTGTTTGAGGTACAATGGAAATAATCATATTCTGCACCTACTTTGTAATCTTTTGGAATGAAAGAATAGTTTTCTTCTTTTGAAGAACCTACAATATCTACACTTCCTACTTTTTTAGCTTCTTTTATTGCTCCTGCAGCCCAGGTTCCTGTATCAAGATAAGCAGCTTTCCCGCCAACTTTCATCAGATTGTAAGGAACCATTGCAAATTGTAGACTTGCGCCGCCTCCCAAATAAAGCACTTCATAATCATCACCAAGATTCATTAATCTTTTTACAATAGCACGCGCTTCATCCATCACCGCAACAAACTCTTTGCTTCTATGGGAAATTTCAAGAATTGATAACCCCATTCCGTTAAAATCTAAAATGGCTGCTGCAGATTTTTCGAATACTTCCTGCGGTAAAATACAAGGTCCTGCGCTGAAATTGTGCTTTTTAATCATAACTTTATTATTGTTTTTTGCAAATTTTATTCAAGATAGAAAAAATATGCGATTTCATTAGTATTTAAAATAGATTTATATCAATTAAAATAAAAAACCGCCTCATAATCTATGAGACGGTAGTTGTTATTCTCCGTGTAAGAATGCTTTTTTGTTTAGCAGTGCTTCTTCAGATTCTACATGGTCTTCATCCGGAACACAGCAGTCTACAGGGCAAACTGCAGCACATTGCGGCTCCTCATGAAACCCTTTACACTCTGTACATTTATCTGTTACAATAAAATAAACGTCATCACTTACAGGCTCTTGCGGCGCATTTGCATCTACAGTAAGACCTGAAGGCAAGGTTACAGTTCCTGAAAGTTCTGTACCGTCGGATGCTTTCCAGTCTACCGCTCCTTCATAAATTGCATTGTTCGGACATTCAGGTTCGCAAGCCCCGCAGTTAATGCATTCATCAGTTATTTTAATAGCCATCGCTAATTTTTTTTAAATTTGCACAAAATTACAAAATATTCCCCAATTTTAAAGTAATTATGAATATTGAAAAAGCAGTTTTAGGACTAAATGAACTAAGTGGTTATATAAAAGATTTTTTAGCAAAAAATCCTGACAATTATAACGAAATTGATGTAGAATTTGAGCAGGTGTTGAAAAGATCTGAAATTGAAAATCCTTGGTTTACAATTGACAATCAGAAATTTGCTTTAAAACAATGGGCTGAATTATTGACTGTTGACAATTTAAATAGCTGGCTGAAAGAATATTCACCATCAAAAACATCAAAAAAAGTAGGGTTAATTCTTGCAGGAAACATTCCATTGGTGGGCTTTCATGACGTTATTTCAGTCATTTTAAGCAATCATATTCCTTTAATTAAATTATCTTCTAAAGACCGATTAATGATTCCTTTTTTGCTAAAAAAATGGAAAGAGTTTTCTGACGGAGAAATTAATTACGAATTTGTTGAAAGACTGGAAAACTTTGACGCGGTAATTGCTACAGGAAGCAACAACACGGCAAGATATTTAGAATATTATTTCAAAAATCATTTGAGTATCATCAGAAAAAACAGAACTTCAGTTGCGGTTTTAAAAGGTGATGAAACTGAGGAGGATTTGAAATTATTGGCGAATGATATTTTCCTTTATTTTGGTTTGGGATGCAGAAATGTTACCCGAGTTTTCATCCCGGAAGATTTTGTAATTGACAGGTTGTTTGAGAGTTTCTTAGATTTTAAAGAAATCATCAATCATAATAAATATGCCAATAATTATGACTATAACAGAGCGGTTTATCTTTTGAATCAGGATAAATTCTGGGATAATAATTTTGTGATGCTGAAAGAAGATGACAAGTTGTTCAGTCCGCTTTCTGTGATTAACTTCAGCAGATATTCTTCATTGAATGAAGTGAAAAATTTTATTGCTGAAAATGAGGAAAATATTCAGTGTATTGTTGCAAAAAACGAATTGGGTCTCGAATCTATTCCTTTCGGAGAGGCACAGAATCCTTCATTAAATACTTATGCAGACAATGTTGATACGATGAAGTTTTTAGAGGTTATTTAATTTTTTTAGCTTACATTAGTTTCACCAAAATTTCAAATTTATTCTATTATGAAAAAGCTATTTACGGTTTTGAGTCTATTTGCAGTATCATTTGCAATGGCACAGAATGTTGCTAAAGTAGAAATACAAAATCCTCCGATGGATATTGCTACTCCTATTGCAAAAGATAAAATTGAACTTTATAATCAGTCGTTTTCGAAATTTGTTGCCGCTCTGAAAGCATCAGACAAAAATGCGGTTTCAGGTCTGATTTCAGAAAAAGTAAAGAATTTAGTTAATGAAAAAATGATCCAGACGCTTTCCGGAGGAATCAGTTTTGAAAGAAAAACAGAGGTTTACCAGTCTGGATACCAGAAATTACTTGATAATCAAACGTATCCAGCCATTCAATATAAATATGAAGATGATAAACAAAATCCGCCGAGAGATCTTATTACGGTCATTTTTGAAAATGACGGTAAGATTCTTGGAGTAAAACCTGATTACAGCAAATAATTGATTCCGAAAAAAATAAGTAGTTCGTAATTTCGTTTGTTGTTTATCAAAAACAATTAAAATTGCATGAGAAAAATATTTTTAATTCTTTCTGTTTTATCGGTTCAACTTTTTTTATCACAAAAAAAGACAGATGCGAAAGTTGAAAACATGAAGAATAAAATCGAGAACACGAACGATGCTCTAAGTTTAAGCAAAAAAGAAAAGGATCTTTATCATGAAAAGTTTTTGAAATTCATTGCAGCTCTCAAGGCTTCAGATCGTGCTGCGATGGATGCTTTATTGTCTGACAAGGCAAAAAAAAATGGTCACAGAAGCTGTATACAAAAAGTTGTCAACAGACATTAATACCAATAAAACGTTTGATATTGTAAAAACGGGTTACAAACCTCTGATTGACGGGAACCAGCGTTCCTATGATTCAGTACAAATATTCTGATGACAAGGCCGCAGAACCTAAGGAAATTATCACGGCGGTTTTTGAAACTGACGGAAAAATATTAGGAATTAAACCTTACAAGATTAAGAAATAAAATTATTTGAAAATAAAATAACTATGATGACAGATGTTTTGGTTTCACATTCTTCGGATGTAGAAAAGGCTGAATTTTATAAGAAAACGTATTTGCATGTAGCTTTTGCTATTCTTGCATTTATTGGTGTTGAAACCGTTTTACTGAACGTTGTACCACCGGAATTAATCGGCTTGATGTTTGCGCAAAAATATACTTGGCTATTGGTGATCGGTGTATTTTGGCTGGCTTCTTTTCTGGCTACAAAATGGTCTTTATCTCAAAGTAAATCGACCCAGTATTTCGGGTTGGCTTTTTATGTTTTATTGGAAGCAGTAATTTTTCTTCCATTAATTTATATGGCTGTTGCAAGTGCAGGAACTGCTGTAATTTTGCAGGCTGCAACCCTAACAATCGCTATGTTTGCAGGAATTTCTGCAGTAGCATTTACTTCTAAAAGAGATTTTTCATTCCTCAGAAATATTATTGTAATCGGAGGTTTTATTGCTTTGGGATTGATCGTAGGTGGAGCAATCTTCGGCTTCAATCTTGGACTCTGGTTTTCGGTGGGAATGGTAATTCTTGCTTCTGCAACTATTTTATATCAGACAAGTAAGCTTAAAGATGGTTACACGACAAATCAGTATGTTGGAGCTTCTTTACAGCTGTTTGCTTCAATTATGTTATTGTTCTGGTATATTTTAAGAATTTTAATGAGCAGAAGAAGCTAATTTAAAAGTTATAAAATATGAGTTTTGAATTATGAAAATCTTTCAAAACTTTATAAACTCAAAAAATCCTGATGTCTTTTCATCGGGATTTTATTTTTGGTTTTTCTAAACACAAATGGCACTAATTTTATCACAAATGACACAATTTTAATAAGAATATTTGTACAGATTCGTGAAAAATATTAGTGGAATTAGTGTTTAAAATTATTTGTCAATCGATCCTAAAACCTTTTGCGCAAATGAGTTTAAGGCATCTTTTTCACTCATTCCGTTCTGTACATTGGCATGAACTTCCAAAGCTCCGCAGATATTGGTAATTAATTCTCCGGCAACGTTCATATCTTCTTCTGTAGTTCCTCTGAACTCGGTGAAGCTCTCTAAAACTTCTAGCGTTTTTTCAAGATTTTCAGGAGTCTGATTTTGATAAAACTGTCTGATTATGGGTAATTTCATAATTACAATTCGTTAAATAAGTTAATTAAACTTTCTGCCTGATTAGACTGAACCTGGTTCACCAATTCTCCGTTTTTGAAGATTGCAAAAGTAGGTAAGTTATCAACTTTAGCCAATTTTCTACTTTCCGGTAATTTTTCTGCATCTACATAAAGGAAAGGAATGCTGTCGTTTTCAGACGCCAGTTTTTTGAATTTCGGCTTCATGATTCTGCAGTTTCCGCACCATGTAGCGCCGTACTGCACAACCACTTTTTCATTGTCGCTTACAATATTTTGTAGCGTATCTTCTGTTAATTCTGTATACATAATTTTAATTTGAAAATTTGGAAATTGATTAATTTGAAAATGCTTAGAGTATGTTTAAATTTATAGTCTCTCTATTTTAAAGATTTAGCAGATTAAAAACATTAAAAATAGATCTGCTGAATCAGCAAAATCAGCGAGAATTATATCAAAAACTGATTGAGAAAAACTAAAAGTTAATCATATAGAATTTAAAATAATAAAACTTAAACCTGCTCTTAGAAACAGAAAATGAGATAATCCTTAAAGTAATCATGTGATTAATTTTCAAATTATCTCATTTTCAAATTAACACATTGTATTAGTTCTTAGCCAAATACTCAGCAGTAGAAGTTCTGTCAGCTTTCATAGCTTCTTTACCTTCCTCCCAGTTTGCAGGGCAAACTTCACCGTGCTTCTGAACGTGAGTGTAAGCGTCGATTAATCTTAAATATTCTTTTACGTTTCTACCAAGAGGCATATCGTTTACAGACTCATGGAAGATTTTTCCAGTTTCGTCGATAAGGTAAGTTGCTCTGTAAGTTACGTTAGAACCAGTGAAAACTTCTTCACCATCTTCATTGTATTCGAAATCCTGATCTACAATTCCTAAAATGTTTGCCAATTGTCTATGAGTATCAGCTAAAAGTGGATAGGTTACCCCTTCAATACCTCCGTTATCTTTTGATACGTTTAACCAAGCGAAGTGTACTTCGTTGGTGTCACAAGAAGCTCCGATTACTTTCGTGTTTCTTTTTTCGAACTCACCTAAAGCTTCCTGGAAAGCGTGAAGTTCGGTCGGACAAACAAAAGTGAAATCTTTCGGGTACCAGAACAAGATAACTTTTTGTTGATTGTTTACTGCTTCTTCAAAGATGTTGATTCTTAAATCATCACCCATTTCAGACATTGCATCTACTGTTACATTTGGGAATTTTTTTCCTACTAAAGACATAATTTTCTAATTTTTTGATTTAATTTTTACAGTGCAAATATACATAGATTCATCTATCGAAAAAATAGTTCCTAATAAATAAAATCTATAATTGTTTTTAATCTAAATAACTGAAAAAAGCCCTGAAACCAGAGCTTTTTAATTATAATCTATTATAAATGAGATTTTTTAGCTTACAGTTTCCAAAAGATGCTTGATTCTTCTCATCGCTTCTTTCAATTCTTCTTCAGAGGCTGCATAAGAAAATCTTATACATTCCGGACTGCCGAAAGAAACGCCTCCAACACAGCCCACATGAGCATTTTCTAAAATAAACATAGCGAAATCATCAGCATCTTTTATTTCGGTTCCGTTTAAAGTTTTTCCTATATAATAAGAAATATCAGGGAAGAAGTAGAATGCAGCTTTAGGCAAAAGAACTTTAAATCCTGGAATTTCTTTAATAAGATCATACATCAAATCTCTTCTCTCCTTAAAAGCGTCGATCATGTATTTATATTCTGAAGGATCAGTTTTTAAAGCAACAATCGAAGCTCTTTGAGCAACCGTATTTGCGCCGCTCGTCATTTGTCCCTGAACTTTTTCACAAGCTTTTGCCAGCCATTCCGGACAAGCCGAATAACCGATTCTCCAGCCTGTCATTGCGAAAGCTTTAGACATCCCGTTAATTACAGCAGTTTGCTCATAAACCTCGGGGAACTGTGCAATAGAAGCAGTCTTTGTTTCGTAGTTGATGTACTCGTAGATTTCATCTGAAATTACCGTTACATGAGGATATTTAGCAATTACTTTTGCTAAAGATTTTAGTTCATCGTATGTATAATATCCACCTGAAGGATTACAAGGTGAGCTGAAAAGAATGGCTTTAGTTTTCTCGTTAATTGCCTCTTCAAGCTGTTCTGCTGTGATTTTAAAATCGGTAACATAAGAAGTAGGAAGCATAACAGAATTTCCGCCCATCATTTTTACCATTTCATCATAGCTTACCCAGTAAGGTGTAGGAAGAATTACTTCATCTCCATCATTAACAATCGCTGCTAAAACATTAATGATTGCCTGTTTCGCTCCATTTGAAACACAAATTTGCGTTGGTTTATAATCTAATTGATTATCTCTTTTTAACTTTTCAGAAATAGCCTGACGAAGTTCCAAAAAACCCGGAACAGGAGAGTAGTGGCTGTAATTTTCGTTAATTGCGTCGAACGCAGCCTGTTTTATATTATCCGGAACGTCGAAATCGGGTTCGCCCAATGTTAAGCTGATTACGTCTATTCCATTGGCTTTCATTTCCCTTGCTTTGTTAGACATGACGAAAGTCTGAGAGTAGCCTAATCTTTTTACTCTGTCTGAAAGTTTATCCATATACTGTTTTGTCTTTTTAACAAATATATATAAAAACTTAATTTGAATAAAATGTGAATAAAACTTATTTTTGCCGTTTACAATTACTTTTATGTCGATATCAACTATCCTAAAATATTTCCCGGACCTTACAGAAAAACAGATAGAGCAATTTACAAAGCTTGAAAGTCTTTATGGAGAATGGAACGAAAAAATAAACGTTATTTCCAGAAAAGACATGGAATCCCTTTATGAGAAGCATATTCTTCATTCTTTAGGGATAGCAAAAGTAATGGAATTTGCTCCGAAAACCAAGGTTCTGGATATCGGAACAGGTGGTGGCTTTCCTGGAATTCCATTGGCCATTTTATTTCCTGAAACTGAATTTACTTTAATTGATTCTATCGGAAAAAAAATTACAGTAGTGACTGCAGTTGCAGAAGGAGTTGGCTTAACGAATGTGACTCCGATTCATGGCAGAGCAGAAAAAGTAAAAGAAAAATTTCACTTTGTCGTAAGTCGTGCCGTTACCCAGATGCCCGAATTTTTAAGATGGCTCAAAGGAAAATTTGAAAAAGAACAGTTCAACCCAAAGCATAACGGAGTTCTTTATTTGAAAGGAGGCGATTTGGCAGAAGAATTGGCAGGATTAAAATGCGAGCTTTTTAATCTTAAAAATTATTTTGATGAAGAGTTTTTTGATACCAAAAAGGTAGTTTATTTATCTAAAGGCAATTTTAATTCGTAATTTGACGTTAATAAAGAATAATTTTTGTTAATTTTAATTAGAATTTAATTCAAATCCCACCTCATGAAATCTCTTCTAAAAATAAGTTTTATTGTTTTAGGTTTAAGTGTTTTTCTTACTTCATGCAAGGATGATGACGATTATCAGACAATCGAATCGATAGATAAAGTAAAAATTGACAGCGTAAAAATAGTGAATGACACCATGGATGTGTTCTCTGTGCAGAGTATAAGAACATATTCTACGTATTCATCAGGGTGTAAAGGCTTTTACGGATATGATTACATTCATTTGTCAGATATTGAAAGAGATGTTACTGCGTATCAGTTTACAACCAACGGTCCTTGTACACAGGCAACCTACACAGGAGCTAACCAAATCAATTTCAGACCGCAGAAAGCAGGAAAGTATACTTTCAGATTCTGGAGCGGGGATAATAACTGGATCACAAAAACAATTGTAGTGGAATAATGAAGTTTTTTTCAATCGTTTTCTTATTGATTTATAGCGGATTATCAGCTCAAAAGATTTACTGGAGCGAAGACCGAAAACTGGTTTGGGCTAATTTTAAAAGCAAACGTAATAATTTAGGCGGTTCTACAGTTGTAGCCTATACCCATTGCGGCTGGGAATACTCTGCCATTACTTCGAGTGACCCGAAAGTTACCGTAAAAATGACGATTGAAACCGTTTTTAATGAAGAAAAATCCTGGAAAGACGATAAAAGAATTAATGATTATGTGCTTCTTCACGAACAGAAACATTTCGATATTGCTGAAATCCATGCCAGGAAATTGAGAAAAGAAGTTTCAGAAAAAATAAAAACTACTGCAGATTATAATAAGTTGTTTAAAGGAATTTATGCTAAAATTTCTTCTGAATATAAAAACTTTCAGGCTGCTTATGATCGTATCACAGAACACGGCATGAATAAAGAAAAACAGGCTGAATATAATGCTTTGATCAGCGAGGAACTCGAAAAATTAAAAAACTACCAGAAAACTTGAAATTTCTAAACAAAATCATTGATGAGCTTTTTGTTCAGAATAATGATTTATCGCAATTTAATATTGTTCTTCCCGGAAAAAGACCAATTGTTTTTATACGTCAGATTCTGGAAGAGCATAATTATTCGGGATTTCTTCCTACTTTTTATACCATTGAGGAACTGATTGTCAATATTGTTGATAAACAAACCATTCAGGGGATTTCTTTATGGCTTTTTGCGTTTGAAGTTTATAAAAGTTTAAATCTTGTTCCCAATGATGATTTTTCTGATTTTTTAAAATGGTTTCCCACGCTTCAGAAAGACTGGGACGATATTCTGAAATTTTCAGATTCTGATACAGCGGTTTTGCATTATATGTTTGATGAAGAACGTATTAAAGAATGGGCACAGGATTTAGGTGACGATAATGATGTTCCCCGAAAAAAGTTTCTTAATTTCTGGAGGAACATGAATGTTTTTCTTCCGGTTTTGAAGGATAGGTTAAAGGAAAAAAACTGGGCAACTCCCGGAATGATTCACGAATCTGCTAAAACCAAAATCGAAGAATTTGCAAAAAAAAGTAAAGAGAATTTTGTTTTCTGTGGCTTTAATGCCTTTACTCCGGTAGAAGAAAAGCTGGTTAGAAATCTTTTGCAATGGGACAAAGCACAATGTTTCTTTCATGCAGACAAATATTATTTTGATGATGAAAGACAGGAAGCCGGAAAATTCCTCAGAAATCATAAAATGTGGAAAGAATTCAATGACAGCAGAGCTTTCAATTGGATTGAAAATGATTTTAATCAGCCTAAAAATATAAAGGTATACGAAGTTTCTGGAAACGTTACACAAACCAAAATTCTTCCTGAATTATTTTCAGCTATTGACAATAAAACATTCACCAATACAGCTGTCGTTTTGCTTGACGAGAATCTTCTTCCTGCAAGTCTGGATGTGATGCACGATGTTGAAAACCTCAATATTACAATGGGTTTTCCGCTAAAAAACCTTTCATTTTCAAATGCGGTAAAACAACTGTTTTATCTACAGAAGCAATTAGAGAAAAATAAAAGTTCTTACTATTACCGGGATGTTTTTCCTATTCTTGAAGAACTGCCGAAATCCGATGAAGACGATGTAATTATTAACGAATTTAAATCTAAAATCGAAGAAAGGAACATCGTTTATATTTCTCAAAAACTGCTAAGAGAATTGCTTGGAAATCTTTCTTATTTTAATTTGCTTCAGAAAACCGAGTCTGCTTATAGATTTTTGGATGATTTGATTGAATTTTGCCGTCAAATAAAATGGCTCGAACTTGATGATATTCAATACGAGAACGTTTCTCATTTCGAGAATGCATTCAGAATTATCAAAAATCAGATTACACCTTACGGTTTTGAAATCAAAATGGAAACACTTGAGATTCTGATTAATCAGCACATCAATTCTGAAAGTATAGATTTTCAGGGAGAACCTTTGAAAGGACTTCAGGTCATGGGATTACTGGAAACACGTCTTTTAAATTTTGAAAATGTAATTCTTCTGTCAGTCAACGAAGGCAAGTTACCTTTGGGAAACTCACAAAACACCTATATTCCTTTTGATATCAGAAGGCATTTTGATTTGCATACCTTTCTTGAAAATGACAGTATTTATGCCTATCATTTTTACCGCTTGATTCAGGATGCGAAGAATGTGCATTTGCTTTTTAATGCTTTAAGTTCAGGTGTAAATACGGGAGAAAAGAGCAGGTTTATCACTCAGATTGAAATGGAAAGTTCTCACAAAATTGAACATATTATTGTTGAAAATTCTTCCGAACCGATTTTAAGTCAGCCCATCGAAATTTTTAAAACTGAAATTGTTCAGCAACAGCTTTTAAAATGGAAAGAAAAAGTTTCTGCCTCTCATTTGACGAGCTATCTCTACAATCCGGTTGATTTTTATCTTTCTAAAATTCTGAATACTTCCGAAGCTGATGAAATTGAAGAAGAATTATCAATTAGAAATTACGGAAATTTAGTGCATTATACTCTTCAAGAAGTTTATGAAGTACTAAAGGGTAAAATTTTAAAAATAAGTGATTTACAGAATTCAATTAAACGAATAGATGAATTTATTGAAATTGCCATTGAGAAACTCAAACATCAGCCTGAGTTTTACAATAAAGGGATGAATTACATCCATAAAGCAATTGCCAAAAAGGTGATTGAGAATATCCTGAATCACGATCTGGAATTGATTAAAGCAGGAAATTCTTTAGAAATTATTGATATTGAAAGACGTTTTGAAGGTATCGATTTTTATCTCAATGAAGAAAAATCTGATAAGGTTTCTTTCTTTGGTTTCATCGACCGGATTGATAAGCTTAACGGCACCATCCGAATTATTGATTATAAAACGGCTAAAACAAAAAACTTAACTGTCAAGATTGATGAACTCAATAAAGCTGATTACTTTCAAAACAGCGACAGAAAACAGGCAATGCAGCTTTGTCTGTATCAGTATGTTATTCAAAGTCTTCCCGAATTTTGGGGTTATCCCGTAGAAACCGGTATCTGGAGTTTTGCGGATGCAAAAAAAGGAGTAGTATTGCTTGAATTCGCTCAGGGACAGCTTGAAGATGCGATGGTTTCTATTCAGAATTTAATTCTTGAAATTTTAAATCCTGAAATAAGCTTTATCGAGAATGTGAAAACTTACAATACTAATTAACGTGAGTTCGGGATAATAATAAATAAATTTATGATAAAAAAAGCAGAAAAATTAGTATATTTAAGGTATTGAAATTCAAATATTTAACTAAAATTTCTGCTATGATTTCTGATGATAAAATTACAACTATTTATTACATTGTTGATGAATTTTTTAAAGAATTTGATAACGTTCTCAAAGATTATGCTCTGAAAGATCCAAAAATTAAGATCCGATACCGAAAATCTGCCATGTCTCAAAGTGAAGTAATGACTATTATGATCCTGTTTCATTACGGTGCATTCAAAAACCTCAAGCACTTTTACCAGGGTTACGT
>NZ_JBPCHW010000032.1:0-25561 GCF_051011795.1 Chryseobacterium sp. RLHN22 | reverse complement strand
AAATGCACCAGCAGTCTGAATTAAAAATGAAAACCTATAAAACTAAAAACCAAAGCAAAAACGTTTTTGCTTTGGTTTAATTATTATTTTTATCCTATAATCTGTATCAAAGTTTTAGGACGAGACATCTTTTTTCTTTTTCTGTTTGGGAACTTTCAATCCGGCTTCTTTGGCTTCTGAAATCCCGATTGCTACGGCTTGTTTTCTGCTCGTAACTTTGTCACCAGATGAAGATTTCAGTTTACCTTCTTTAAACTCTTTCATCACTTTCCCAACTTTTTTCTGAGCCTTTTCTGAATATTTCGTTTTGCTCATGATTTTAAATTTTAAGATTTTGGAACGGATACACCGATCTCATATACTTTTGCATGCTTCAAATATTTTGAACGCTCTCTTGAAGTTACCGATTCGAATTGGTCGTTTTTCAGAACAACAATCGGGTCTTCTGCATTCTCAATCTCAAAATTTGCCAAATATCTTTCATCGGGCGGAGACTGAGTAAGTTTCGCTTTAATCTTCTGCAGCTCATCTGCATATTTTCTGAATCCCGGATCTGTAGAATGAATAAATTTATATTCATCTCCTGCATCAACATAATAATGTAATTTTCTATCAATTAACCCTGCCTCATTGGTAATCGTAGGATTATCATTTCCATCTTTAAATGCAACTTCTATAAGTTTTCCACCTTCTTTTTGTGTATAGTTTTCGGCATCTGCAAAATTTGCAAACCCTGTAAATACAGTCTGATCTTCGAGATCATAACGATTCAGTTTTCTTTTGTTTTCCTTCGTTTCCATAATTATCTTCTTTAATACCAAAAACTATTCAATTTTTTTGCCAAAACATATACAATCTACCTTTTTTAATTCGGTTTAATAAAATTATTATCTTTGGATTTCTTTAAAATTAGAAATGAAAAAATTCATCCTTACACTTACTATTCTTGCTGCTTTTCAAAATATCTCTGCGCAGGAAATTACTTTAGATAAAATATATTCAGGATATTACCGCGGAAAAGGCATTGCAGGAATTACTTCGATGAAAAACGGAGAAAATTATCTCGTTATCGAACAAGGCGGCATTGCCAAATATTCTTATAAAACTTCACAAAAAGAAGGAAATTTAGTTGACGGAAATTTTGAAAGCTATGAATTTTCTGATGATGAATCGAAGATTCTTTTGTTAAAAGAAAGCCAGCCAATTTACAGACATTCTTTTTTGGGTGTTTATGATGTAAAAGATTTAAAATCTGGAAAAACCTTAAGCTTAAACGAAGGTAAACCTATTCAGGAGCCTAGATTTTCTCCGGATGCGACCAAAATTTCTTTCATCGTGGATAATAATTTGTTTTATCAGGATTTAAGCTCAGGAAAAATCACGCAGATTACGGAGCACGGTATAAAAAATAAAGTTTTAAACGGTTTGGCAGACTGGGTGTATGAAGAAGAATTCGGACACGCAAGATTATATGAATGGACGAAAAATTCTGCTGATATTTTATTCGTAAAACTAGTAGAAACCGATGTTCCGGAAATTTACATCCCTATCTATGGGAAATCGCTTTACCCAAGCGAAATGCGTTATAAATATCCAAAAGCTGGAGAAAAAAATTCTGTAGCTTCAGCTCATATTTATCATTTGGCAGACGGGAAGAAGACGAAAGTTAATTTAGACAATTTCAAAAACTACTATATTCCGAATGTTTTCCAAACTGCAAATCCGGATGAAATTGTTCTAATTACTTCACAGAGAACACAAAATGCTTCTGATGTTTTAAAAGTAAATACAAAAACCGGCCAGGCAACAAAATTGTTTACGGAAAGTGATGATAAATGGATCGATACCGATAACGTAACTTTGGAGTTTTTAGAAGACAATTCTTTCCTTTGGGCATCTGAAAGAGATGGTTTCCGCCATTTATATTGGTACGATAAGGACGGAAAACTGAAAAAACAGGTTACAAAAGGAAACTGGGAAGTAACAGAATACTACGGTTACAATCCGAAATCCAATGAAATTTTCGTTCAGACTACCGAAAAAGGAAGCATCAATAAAGTAGTTTCTAAAATCAATATTCAGAACGGAAAAGCTCAGCTGATTTCAAATGCAGAAGGAAATAATTCAGCGAATTTCAGCAAAAACTATAATTATTTCATTGAAACTTCTTCTACAGCTGCGAAACCCTACACTTTTGTATTGAAAGACGGCAACGGAAAACAATTGAAAGAACTTCAGAACAATGATGATCAGCTTAAAAAGTTACAGGCAGATAATTTCTCCGTAAAAGAATTTATCACCATTCCGAATGCAGCAGGAGATCAAATGAACGCATGGCTTATTAAGCCTAAAAACTTCGACCCAAATAAAAAATATCCGTTGTTTATGTACCAATATTCAGGACCGGGTTCTCAACAGGTTGCCAATTCTTGGGATAACGGAAATGCACTTTGGTTTGAAATGTTGGCTCAAAAAGGCTATATCATTGCTTGTGTAGATGGTCGTGGAACAGGTTTTAAAGGAGCAAAATTTAAAAAAGTTACCTTTAAAAACTTAGGAAAATACGAAATTGAAGATCAGATTGCAGCTGCAAAATGGTTGGGTAATCAAAAATACATCGATAAAACAAGAATCGGAATTTTCGGTTGGAGCTTCGGAGGATATATGGCGAGTTTGGCCATGACAAAAGGTGCGGATGTTTTCAAAGCAGGAATCGCTGTTGCACCGGTTACCAACTGGAGATATTACGACTCTGTTTACACAGAACGATTTTTGTTGACTCCACAGGAAAATCCGGCTGGTTACGATGATAATTCTCCAACAACTTACGCGAATTTATTGAAAGGAAAATTCTTGTTAATTCACGGAACTGCCGATGATAACGTACATTTCCAGAATTCAATGGAGTTTTCTGAAGCGTTGATTCAAAACAAAAAACAGTTTGAATTTATGGCATATCCCGATAAAAATCACGGAATTTATGGTGGACAGACAAGACCGCAACTTTACCAGAAAATGACAGATTTTATTTTGGAGAACCTTTAGGAGCTGGAAGTGAAGATGGATGCTGGAAGTAAAAAATCACTCAAAATTTGAGTGATTTTTTATGTTCTGTTTTTCCATTGTTCAGGATTTCTGGAAGTATGGAAAATAGAATATATTTCAATCGCATTTTTCTCTTTGTCGTAGAAATAGTGAATTCCGAAAGGAAACTTTTTTAAATATATTATTCTAAAACTTTCATATCTCATTTCGCAAGCTAAAGGATTTTCAGAAATGTATTTTACTTTTTCTTTAAAATCCTTTAAAAATATCCAAATTAACTTTTTATTTCTTGCATTATACCAATCAGCAATTTCCATCAAATCGAAATCAGCATTTTCAGAGATAACAATTTTAGCTTTTTTCATCCATTAACTTTTTTTCAAAATTTTCAATAAAGTCATCAAAATCTAGAAGTGATTCAGGATTTTCTTTCGCATATTTTGCTCTCCTTCTAACTTCCTCTCTTTGCCATTCCGGAATATATACATCTTCCTCAATGGTTATAGAAATTGGTTTCTTTTTATATGCGGCTTTTATACTTTTTATTAAATCTTCATTAATTTCATCAGCAGAAGATAAATGAAATATTGTATTCATAATTCGTTTTTATTTTACTCAAAGTTAATAAAATTCAAATATTGTTTTTAAAATTTTATATTTGTGAAATTGTAAAAATCTTATACATGAAAACCAAACATCCTAAAGGGCTTCCCTATTTATTTTTCACAGAAATGTGGGAGCGTTTCGGCTATTATCTGATTCTCGGAATTTTTGTACTTTACATGACTGACACAGAAAAAGGAGGTCTAGAATTTGACGGAAAAGATGCTGCTGATATTTTTGGAACTTTTATCGCATTAACTTATTTAACCCCATTTTTGGGTGGCTTTTTGGCCGACAGACTTTTAGGATATGTAAAAGCAATTTACATTGGAGGTTTTTTGATGGGGTTGGGTTATTTAGGTATCGGTTTCTTTAAAGAACTGCCATTATTTTATGGCTCTTTAGCTTTAATAATAGTTGGAAACGGATTTTTCAAACCAAGTATTTCTACACTTTTGGGAAATTTATATAACGACGAACCTTATAAAGCGAATAAAGATGCTGGTTACAACATTTTCTATATGGGAATTAATATTGGAGCCTTCGTCTGTAATATTATCGCTGCATTTATGCGAAACAAATACGGATGGGGACCTGCATTTATGACAGCGGGAGTCGGAATGTTTGTAGGACTTTTGGTTTTCACTATTGGAAGACAGCATATTCTTCAGGCAAATATTTTAAAACCTTCACAGGAAGGCGACACCAAAATTTCTGATGTTTTGGTAAAAGTATTTTTACCAGCTGTAATCTTCGGATTGATTGGATGGTTTTTACCAAGTTATATTTTTGGAAGCGATATTTTTGGAAGCAACAGTACAGATGCATTTATATTTGCTTGTATTCCAGTAATTTATTTCTATGTGATGCTTTATGTAAAAGCGAATGCAGATGACAAAAAACCGATAGGTGCCTTATTGGCAATTTTTGCGGTAAGCCTAATGTTTTGGGCAGTTTTTAAACAAAACGGAACCGCTTTAACACTTTGGGCACAAAGCTATACCGATAGAACAGTACCTGCTACCTTAGAAAAACCACTAGAAGCCATTTATTTAGTTGATAAAAAAGATTATCAGGATAAAGAAGTTTCTGTTTATGACAATCAATATCAGGTTAAAAAAGATGAAAACGGGAAAGCTTTAAAAGAACAGGGAAAAGATATTTATTTCAGAAATGTTTCCGAAGCCGACAAAGCAAAATTAGCAGCAAATCCTTCACAGACAGTGAATCTATACAATACAGAATTATTCCAATCTATCAATCCGGGGTGGGTTATTTTACTGACTCCTGTTGTCGTTGCATTTTTCATGATGCTTCGTAAAAAAGGAAAAGAACCAAGTACACCTTCAAAAATTGTTTTAGGATTATTTATCTCAGCTTTATCATGCTTGGTAATGGTTGGAGCGGTTTACGCAGGGCAAAACGGTTTGGTAAAAGTATCCGCTTTATGGCTGGTTGCAGCTTATGGAGTGATCACAGTAGGAGAACTTTGTCTTTCACCGATGGGACTGTCTTTGGTTTCAAAACTTTCTCCACCAAGAATTACGGCATTAATGATGGGCGGATTTTTCCTTTCAACTTCAATTGGAAACAAACTTTCGGGAGTTTTAGCAAGTTTCTGGTATGATTATGACAACAAAGCTAACTTCTTTATTGTGAATTTTGGGCTGTTGCTTTTAGCAACTTTACTGGGGCTTTCGATTCTGAAAAGACTGAATAAAATTATGAAAGAAAAAGGAGTAAACTAAGCTCTTTAAATTCGAAATTATAAGCCGCAGATAATTCTGTGGCTTTTTTATTTTAAAAATAAAATTAAAACCTTGCTAAAAACCCAAAAAAAACTATATTTGTCAGTCTTAACAGAAATTTAACAATCAAATATGGATACAGCAAAAACAACAAAAGGTCACCCTAAAGGACTCTACCTTTTGTTTATGACTGAGATGTGGGAACGTTTCTCATATTATGGAATGAGAGCCATTTTCGTTCTATACATGACCAAAATGCTTTTAATGGGAGATGCGGAAGCTTCAGAAATCTATGGAAGCTATACCGGTCTTGTTTATTTAACTCCACTATTGGGAGGATATTTGGCAGATCGATACTTAGGCAACAGGAGAAGTATTGAAATTGGCGGAATATTAATGGCGATTGGGCAGTTCATTCTATTTTTCAGTGCTTCTACAACTGGAGCGAGTGCTGTAACATTGATGTGGATGGGATTAACAATGTTGATTATTGGTAACGGTTTCTTTAAACCAAATATTTCTACAATGGTGGGACAACTTTATCCTCAAGGTGATCGTAGAGTAGACTCAGCATTTACAATTTTCTATATGGGAATTAACCTTGGAGCATTTATGTCGCCGCTTATTTGTGGTACTTTAGCCGAGAAAGTTGATTTTAAATGGGGCTTTTTGGCAGCCGGAATAGGAATGCTGATTGGTCTTATCACATTTATCATGTCAAAAAATAAAGTTTTAGTAGATGCTGACAACAAACCTATCGGAATGCCAAATAACAAATTTGGAATTGCTCAGTGGGGAATGGTTCTTGGATCTATCGGTTTGATTTTCTTTTTAATGAATTTCAAAACAATGTTCAATAGTGATTTGGATGTTATTGGCTACCTTATTTACGGAGCAATGATTCTTATGCCATTGATTGTTTTAACAGATAAAAGCCTTACAAAAGACGAAAAAGACAGAATTATTGTAATTTTCATCTTGGCATTCTTCGTAATTTTCTTTTGGGGAGCTTTTGAGCAAGCTGGTGCCTCACTAACGATTTTCGCAGACAGACAAACAGACCGTAATCTTTTCGGATGGGAAATGCCTGCAAGTTATTTCCAGTCGGTAAATGCATTGGCTATTTTACTTTTAGCTCCTTTATTCTCATCTATCTGGTTGAGGTTGGGTAACAGAGGTAAAGAGCCTTCATCACCAAAAAAAATGGCTTATGGTTTAGCTTTAATATCTTTTGGATATTTGGTAATTGCTTACGCAGTTTACGGTTTAGGAATGATGGATAAAGTTTCAATGTTCTGGCTAATCGGTCTTTATGTAATCCATACAATGGGAGAACTTTGTCTTTCACCAATTGGTCTTTCGATGGTTTCTAAACTATCACCTGCAAGATTCTCATCTTTATTAATGGGAACATGGTTTTTGGCAAATGCTGCAGCAAACAAATTTGCAGGAACATTATCAGCATTAATTCCTGGAGGTGGAGAAAGTGGAGAAGCTCCAAAAACAACATCTTTCATGGGATTCCAAATCACAGATTTATTCGATTTCTTCATCGTTTTCGTTATTATGTGTGGTGTAGCTGCTTTAATCCTTTTCGTTATCAGCAGATGGCTTGAAAAGAAAATGCACGGAATAAAATAATAACATTATCTCAAAATAATAGTTAAACCTCTGATTTTTTCAGAGGTTTTTTTTACATTCGTACTATGGAAGTTTCCGAAGATCTTTTATTTCAATCCATAAAGGAAATTATTACTCAGTCGCGCGAAAAAGTTTTTCGGATAGCGAACTCTACTTTACTGCTCACTTACTGGCAAATCGGACAATTGATTGTTGAAGACGAGCAAAAAGGAAAAGAACGTGCAGAGTATGGAAAATATACTTTAAAAAATCTTTCTAAAAAGCTAAGTTTAGAATTTGGAAAAGGATTTGATTACACAAACCTCTCCAATATGCGTAAATTTTACATAGCTTTTCCAATTGTTGACGCATTGCGTCAACAATTGAGTTGGACACATTATCGATTATTATTAAATATAAATTCTGCATCCAAAATTGATTATTACGTAGAAGAATCTATTCAAAACAATTGGAGTTCCCGAGATTTAAAAAGACAAATTAATTCTTTAGCTTACGAAAGAGTTTTAGAACATAAAAAGCAATCTACCGAAACCATTCAAAGTATTTTAAAAGACCCCTATGTTTTTGAATTTTTAGGGCTAAAACCTGATGAAAAAATTTCTGAAAAAGAATTTGAAACCGGAATTATAGATCATATTCAAAAGTTTCTTTTAGAATTTGGAAAAGGTTTCGCTTTCGTTGCAAGACAACAGCATATTTCTACAGATACATCAGACTTCTATATTGACTTGGTTTTTTACAATTATATACTAAAATGTTTTGTTATCATTGATTTGAAGACAGGGGAACTTTCGCATCAGGATATTGGCCAGATTGATATGTATGTGAGAATGTATGATGATTTAAAAAGAGGCGAAGGTGATAATCCAACTATTGGAATTCTCTTATGCTCCGAAAAAGATGAAACCATCGTAAAATATTCTGTTTTAAATGATAAAAACAATCTTTTTGCCAGCAAATATTTACTGTACCTTCCAAAAGAAGAAGAATTAAAGCAAATTATTGATCAGGACAGAATACGTTTTGAACTCGACCAACAAGATAAAAATACAGATTATTAAACAATTATAAATTATGAGTTTAACTCTAGAAGAAATTCAAAATTTCAAAGGAAAATATCCTAAACAACTATGGACGCTTTTTACAGTAGAAATGTGGGAACGATTCTGTTTTTACGGAATGAGAGGCGTTCTTACATTTTTCATGGTTGATCAGCTTTTACTAAAAGATGATGTTGCTAACCTTCAATACGGCGCAATTCAAGCTTTTGTATATGCATTCACTTTTATCGGTGGTATTTTTGCAGATAAAATTTTAGGTTTTAAAAAATCATTATTTTTTGGGGGAATTGTAATGATCTTAGGAAATTTGCTGATTGCTTTTTCGCCTAAAGATTTATTTTATTTTGGAATCGCTTTCTCCATTATCGGAACAGGTTTTTTCAAGCCCAATGTTTCCTCAATGGTAGGAGAACTTTATGATGAAAAAGATCCCAGAAGAGATGCCGGATACGGAATGTTTTATGCCGGAATCAATATTGGCGGACTTTTAGGAGGTGCCCTTTGTATTTATTTAGGAAAATATCATTCCTGGACTTTGTGTTTTCTTGCCGCTGCTGTCGTTATGATTATTGGCTTACTGACTTTTCTTTTTACCAAAAAAAATTTAGGCCCAATCGGTAATTCTCCATTATTAAATATGGATGCCGGAAAAAGAAGAATCAGAGAGATTGGAGTATATGTACTTTCTCTCCTAAGTATCCCCCTGATTTTCATCATGGTGAAAAATACTGATTACACCGATTATTTCATGTATACCATTGGAACAATCGCAGTAGGATATTTTATTTATGAATTAATCAGATTAGAAATTTCAAGTCTACAGAAAAAATTGATTGCAGCATTTGCATTTATATTTTTCTATTTCTTGTTTAATGCAATTTATGAGCAAAGTGGCGGTTCATTATCATTATTTGCAAAAGATAATTTAGATCATAATTTATTAGGATTCAATATGGATCCCAACGTGGTAAATAACAGTTCAAATACACTTTTTGTAATTATTTTAAGTCCGATTATCGGCTTATTGTGGCTTTGGTTAGCTAAGAAAAAACTAGAACCGAATACTTTAATAAAGTTCGGAATCGGATTTTTGTTTCTTTCCGCCTCGTTTTATATTTTTTATTACACTAAATTTTTCGCAAATGTAGACGGAATCACTTCTTTAAACGTGTTTGCTTTTGCTTATTTCATCACTACAATTGGCGAGCTTTGTTTAGGGCCAATCGGGATGTCAATTATCACCAAGCTATCACCGAAAAGATTATTCGGAATGATGATGGGACTTTGGTTTTTGGCAAGTGCATTTGGCCAGTTAGCTGCCGGAAAATTAGGTGCTGAGATTTCAAAATCAAACACCGGAAACGATTTAGTATCTAAATTACAATCATATACAGATGGTTATTATCAATTGGCTATCTACGCATTAATTGCTGGCGTGGTATTAATTTTGATATCTCCCTTCATTAAAAAATTGATGCAGGAAGTCAAGTAATTTATTTTCTGTGGTTTTTTATTTAAATATTTGTTATGAAAAAATTAATAAGTTTTATAGGTCTTTTTATAATAAGTTTAAATTTTGCTCAGGTAAAATGGATGACTATTGAAGAAGCATTAAACGCACAAAAAACCCAACCTAAGAAAATATTGATTGATTTTTATGCAGATTGGTGTGGCCCGTGCAAAATAATGGATAAGAAAACATACGGACATGCCGTTATTTCTGAATTTTTAAATGATAATTATTATCCTGTAAAATTTGATGCTGAAAATAAAAATACCATCGAAATATTCGGAAGAAAATTCTCTAATGAAAACACCACTCATAAGAAAGGCAGAAATTCACTTCATGAGTTCACACAGTATATGAATGTAAATGCGGTTCCAAGTACAGTATTTCTCGATGAAAGCGGAAATCCGATTACGATTTTACAGGGCGAATTGTCTGCAAAAGAATTAGAACCTTATTTATCATTAATTTCTAGTGATATGTATAAAAAAATCAAAACCCGTGAAGAATGGGAAGATTATCAGAAAAAGTTTAAGTCTAAAATAAAAGAGTAGCTTACTGCAATGTCTTTTGGCTGATAGCATTTAACTTAGTATCAATACAACGAATGCATGAATTAAATTATTTCAAATATAAAAATGATTCGTGCATTTATAGCAAAATTAATTAATAAACCTGCTCAATCCGCAAATCGGCGTGAGCAAACATAAATTAAGCTTTCAAAATCGAAAGCTTTTTTTATTTACAAAATTTCACGAAATTCGTGCTTCAAAAAATTAATTTCTGAATTTAGAAACTCCTATAGAATTCGTTAAAGGAATAGGTTCCGAGCGCGCCAAACTCATTAAAAATGTGTTGGGAATCTCTATTGTGGATGATCTTTTAAACTTCTATCCGATACGATATTTAGATAAAAGTAAAATCTTTACCATTTCCAATCTTCAGGAAAGCAACGTTGAGGTTCAGCTGAAAGGAAAAATTACTGCTGTTCAGGAAATTCAGAACGGAAAAATAAAAAGACTTTCAGCAAAATTTAATGACCATACCGGAACGATGGATTTGGTTTGGTTTCAATATTCAAAATGGCTGAAAGAGCAAATTCCTATTAATCGGGAAATTTATATTTTCGGGAAAATCAATGTTTTCAACAATCAATTTTCGATGCCACATCCGGAAATTGAAGCGGAAGAAAATAAAGAAACCGAAACAAGATTAAAACCGATTTATCCAAGTTCTGAAAAACTGAGCAAAAGAGGTTTGAATCAGAAATTTTTTCAGAATGTTTTAAAAAATATCTGTAAAGAAATTCCCAATCTCATTCAGGAGAACCTTCCGGACTATATGATCCGTCATTATCATTTTTTGTCGAGGCAACATACTTTTCTGAATATTCATTTTCCGAAAGACCAGCAGCATTTTGAAAAAGCCGATAACCGATTGCGATTTGAAGAATCATTCTTTTTTCAGCTGGGCTATGCTTTAAAGAAACTTCATCATAAAACACAATCGATTGGAAATCCGTTTCCGATTGTAGGCGATCATTTTACCAGATTTTACGAAAATCATCTTCCTTTTGATTTGACAGGTGCCCAAAAAAGAGTTTTGAAAGAAATCAGAATGGATATGAAGAAGCCAATTCAGATGAACCGGCTTTTGCAGGGCGATGTGGGTTCGGGAAAAACGATGGTGGCCTTATTAACGATGCTGATTGCTTTAGACAATGGATTTCAAAGCTGTTTGATGGCTCCGACAGAAATTCTCGCACAGCAACATTATAACGGAATTAAAGATTTATTAAAAGATACTGAAATTAAAGTCAGTCTTTTGACAGGTTCAGTAAAAGCTTCCGCCAGAAAAATTATTCACGAAGAGCTTGAAAACGGTGAACTTTCGATATTAGTTGGAACTCATGCGGTTTTGGAAGATAAAGTCAAATTCAAAAACCTCGGTTTGGCAATTATCGACGAACAGCATCGTTTCGGTGTTGCTCAAAGAGCTAAACTTTGGGCGAAAAATAAAATTCCACCTCACATTTTGGTGATGACGGCAACTCCGATTCCAAGAACTTTGGCGATGAGTTTTTACTCAGATCTGGATGTTTCGGTAATTGACGAAATGCCGGTTGGAAGAAAAGCAATTATTACGGCTCATCGAAGAGAAAAAGATAGAGCTTACGTTTATAATTTCTGTCATGAAGAAATCCGAAAAGGGCGACAAATCTATTTCGTGTATCCTTTGATTGAAGAATCCGAAACTTTAGATTATAAAAATCTGATGGAAGGTCTTGAGCATGTGATGGACAACTTTTCGAACTATAATGTAACGATGCTTCATGGAAAAATGAAACCTGATGAGAAAGATGCTGCCATGAATTATTTTGCATCAGGGAAATCGCAGATTATGGTGGCTACAACGGTAATTGAAGTCGGTGTAAATGTTCCCAATGCCTCTGTAATGGTGATCGAAAGTGCCGAAAGATTTGGTCTTTCGCAGCTTCACCAACTCCGTGGAAGAGTTGGAAGAGGTGCCGAGCAGAGTTACTGTATTCTGATGACTTCCGACAAATTATCGAGTGACAGCAGAACCCGAATTAAAACAATGGTCGAAACGAATGATGGATTTAAAATTTCTGAAGTCGATATGCAGTTGCGCGGTCCCGGAGATATTTTGGGAACTCAGCAAAGCGGTGTCGTTGATTTTAAAAGGCTTGATTTGGTGAATGATTCTCAAATCATCAAAAATACAAAAAGTTTAGTCGAAAAAATTCTTGAAGCCGATCCACACCTGTCACGACCAGACAATCAAATTATCAGGAATTATTATCTGCAGAATTATAAAGGGAAAAATAAGTGGAGTAAGATTTCGTAAAATATTCTTTAATAAATTCAATATTGCCTTTGTCATTCCGTAGGAATCTAAGCAAACTTTGTAGAGAGGCTTACAGCATGACAAACACACTGCTTATTTAAACAAATTTCTCCATCAAATAATCATCCATCACATATCCATTTCCAATATCAAAAATACCCTCATCATAGATTGTATAGCCTTGAGATTCGTAGAATTTTTGCGCTGAATTGTATTTATTTACATTTAAAATAATTCGGTTATCTCCACTTTCTTGTACTTTTTCATTTAAAAACTCAAGTGTTTTTTTACCTAAACCCTTCCCTTTACTTTCGGGAACAAGATAAATTCGGTGCAATTTGGTCGTATTTTCTTCGTAATGATTTTCGTATCCTAAAAACCCGTCGTACTCATTTAAAGTTTCATCAAAAACAAGATAATAATGATAATTTGGATTCTTCAAATGAGCTGAAATTTCCATTTCTGAATACATGTTTTCAAGCATATATTTCATTTGATCGACGGAAAGAATTTCTGCGTAAGCATTTTCCCAGGATCTTTTTGCTAAATCCTGAATTAAGGGAATATTTTCTTCGGTTGCTTTGATTAATTTCATTTCATTTTTTTACCACAAAAATCACAAAAGTTTTTTTAATATTTAAGTTGTAATGATTTCCTTTTAAAAGCTCACAAAACGCATGGCTTACTTTAAAACATAGCGCTTTTTTGAACTTTAAGTGATAATTCATTATAACTTTATAAACTTTTGTGGCTTTTGTGGTTTACTATTTTAGAATTAAGATTAAAAAAGTGAAAAGCACTACACCTTTCACTTGTATTTATTTTAAAGTTAAATTAAAAATTTCACTATTCACTTGCGAAGCAAAATTGACAATTCACCTTTTAAATTTTCGCCATTTCAGCTTTAATTTTGGCATAAAGTCCTTCTGAAGCAGGAACTAGTGGAAGTCTCAAATAATTTTTGATAATTCCCTTTTCTGCTAAAACCGCTTTAATTCCGCAAGGATTTCCTTCTGCAAAAATAAGTCTTGTAATTTCAACCAACTTGTTGTGAATCTCATAAGCCTCGTCTACTTTTTTATCAAAAGCCAACTGAACCATCGTTGAAAATTCTTTCGGATAACCTTGTGCAATTACCGAAATCACTCCTGCTCCACCTGCCAAAGTTACAGGAAGTGTGTATTCATCATCTCCGGAAACCAAGTTAAAACCTTCAGGTTTTTTTCTCAAAATATCAAAATACTGAAGAATATTCGGTGCAGCTTCTTTAATTAAGAATAAATTCGGGAATTCATTAGCCAAACGCAAGGTTGTTTCAGCTTCTAAATTTTGTCCTGTTCTTGACGGAACATTATAAATGATGATATTTTTTCCTGTAGAAGCTAAAGCTTTATAATGCTGGTAAAGCCCTTCCTGATTAGGTTTGTTATAATATGGAGAAACCGATAAAACAGCCGTAAAATCTGAAAGATCTGCCTCCTCAATCTGTTTTTTAACTTCAAGCGTATTGTTTCCACCGATTCCTAAAACCAGTGGAAGGCGTTTACTGTTTACCTTAATGATATGATCTACCACCTGTTTTTTCTCTTCAGCTGAAAGCGTTGCAGCTTCTGCCGTAGTTCCCAAAACAACTAAATAATTGGTTCCGTTTTCGATATTGTACTCAACAAGTTTTGTCAAGCTGTCAAAATCAACGGATAAATCTTCATTAAAGGGTGTAACCAATGCTACACCAACTCCTTTTAAAATGCTCATCTGTTAAAATTATTTTCTCCAAATTTAATAATTTAAGATAAGAATTTAGAATAATTACTGATGTTTTATTATACATATAATTATATTTGCATATACTAAAAGATATGATGCAAAATAAACTTTTGTTACTGGGAATTGCTTTGGTTTCGCTTACTGCCTGCAAAACGACGTCGTTACAGGTTGCTAATGTTGAAACTCAAAAAAACATTTCCATTAATAATGAGCTGAAGAATGACGAGGAAATTGCCAAATTTATCGCACCTTATACCGAAAAACTAAACAAAGAGATGAATCAGAAAATCTCTTACACTCAAGTTGATTTAACGAAAGAAGGCGACAACAGCAATTTGGGAAATCTTTTAGCCGATTTTACCTTCGATGGAGCTGATGTGTGGGCGAAAGCCAACTTGAATAAAAATGTAGATGCCGCTCTGATTAACATTGGAGGAATCCGCACCACAATCGGGAAAGGCGATATCATGCTAAAAAATGTTTTTGAAGTAATGCCTTTCGAAAATGAAGTGATTATTGTAAAATTCAAAGGTTCAGATTTACAAGGACTTTTTGATTATTATGCTCAAAATGAAACCAATAATCCCGTTTCTCACTTATACATAGAAACTCAAAACAAACAGGTTGTAAAAACTTTAATTAACGGAAAACCTGTAAACCCTGATCAGGATTACTATGTTGCCACTTCAGATTATCTGGCTTTGGGAGGTGATAATATGAAGTTTTTTAGCAAAGGAGAGTCAATTCCGACAGGAATTAAGTTGAGAGATTTATTCATTGATTATTTTAAGAAAAATCAACAGATTAATCCGAAAGAAGATATGCGTTTAAATTTTATCGGGAAGAAATAATGGATAGAAAGCGTTTTTTAAAAACAATAGGTGGCGGAACTTTAGCAATGTCTTTAGCTCCCAATTTGATGATGGCGGAAAGTTTAGACTTAAATCCATTTCAAGGAGCCAAAAAACTGACGATTCTTCACACAAACGATCAGCACAGCAGAATTGAACCGTTCGATTCAACTTATACAAAAAATCCTAATCAGGGCGGCTTTGCAAGAAGAGCAACTTTAATTCAGAAAATAAGAAATGAGGAAAGCAATGTTTTGTTGTTGGATTCTGGAGATATTTTTCAGGGAACACCTTATTTTAATTTTTTCGGAGGCGAGCTTGAATTCAAACTGATGTCGATGATGAAATATGATGCTTCCACCATGGGAAATCATGACTTCGACAACGGGCTGGATGGATTTTTAAAGGTTTTGCCGAATGCCAAATTTCCTTTTATCTGTTCAAATTACGACTTCAAAAACACCATTTTAGACGGAAAAACTTCTCCGTATAAAATTTTCAACAAAAACGGGATTAAAGTCGGAATTTTCGGAGTAGGAATTCAGCTTGAAGGTTTGGTTGGAAAAAAACAGTATGGAGAAACGATCTGGAATAATCCGATCGACGTTGCGCAGCATTATTCAAACTTTTTGAAAAATGAACAGAAATGTGATCTCGTTATCTGTCTTTCACACATTGGTTATGATTACAAAGGTGAGCCTGATAAACTGAGTGACAAAATTTTAGCCGCTCAAACAGAAAATATTGACTTAATTTTAGGTGGTCATACGCATACATTTTTACCAGAACCTCAGACTTTTACCAACAGACAGGGTAAAAAAGTCTTGGTAAATCAGGTTGGCTGGGCCGGGCTTCTTTTGGGCAGACTCGATTTCTTTTTTGATCAAAATAAAAACGTAAAACAGATTTCCTGGAATAATCAGGCAATTGACAGCAGTATAATAGCATAATATATATGAAAAAAATCTCACTACTTTCTTTTGGTGTTTTCGCAGCCTTACAATTTGTAAAAGCGCAAAATATTTCTTCAAAAAAATGGGCAGACATGTTCTCTTATAACAATGTGCTATCTATAAAAGAAGACAACGGAAAAATTGTTGCCGCCACAGAAAACGGGATTTTTTACTATACCATCTCCACTGGAGAAATTACAAAACTATCAAAAGCCAATGGTCTTCACGACGTGAAAATTTCGGCATTTGATTATAATCCGGAAACTAAAATCGGTTTGGTGGGGTATCAAAACGGATCTTTGGACGTTATTAGCCCGCAAGGGATAACCTATGTTGTAGATATTCCTATTGCAACAGGATATAATGCAAGTAAAAAAATCAATCATATTTCAATAACAGGAGACAGAGCCGCAATTTCTGTAGGATACGGAGTTTCTATTTTTGATTTGAAAAAGAAAGAGTTTAATGATTCTGCGTTCTTTATCAGCGGTGGAGTTTTTGAAGCAAGTAATGAAGCAACCATTTTCGGAAATAAAGTTTTTTCCGTAACAAATACAGGTTTAAAAACCCATGAATTAAATACCACTTTTCCAGTTTTCTCGACATGGACAACAGAAATGACCGGAAATTTTACAGATATTGACTCGGAATCTGCTTTAGCTTTCTCATCAGCAAATACAACTTACATTTACAATAACAGTACTGCGACACCAATAATTCAAAATTTCGGAGGGGTAAAAGATGTGGTTTTAACGGCAAACAATATTATTGTTACCGATGGAGCGAGAATTTATACCTATAACACAAACGGAGCTCCTACAGGAAATACAACAGTAGGAGAAGATTGTAATACAGCCACCACGATTGGTTCAAAAATATTTGCAGGAACGGTTTTATCCGGCGTTAAAACGGAAGACAACATTGTATACAAACCAGATGGTCCTTATTTTAACTATGCATATAAAATAAGGTTATTCAATGATAATCAGCTTTTGGTTTCTACAGGAATCAGAGCTAATGGCTATAATGAACCACAAGACAATCCAAGAAATCCCGGTTTTTATTATTACACGGGAACGGAATGGGTGTACTCTTCCTACTTCATCAACAATTCAGGACCTTTTAACGTAGTTGACGCTTTTCCAGATCCTGCTAATCCGGGAGATGTTTTCTTTTCGAATTACACGTTTAACCCAAGCTATGGTGTTTATAAAATGAAGTACAATTCATCTTCCAAAGATTTTGAATTTGTAAAACGTTACACAATGGGGTCAGATAGCGGATATGGTCGCCGACCTGTAGGTTTTACAGCAGATGATCAGAATAATATTTTTTCGACACTGGCTTTTTCGGGTCCGGGATCAGGTTTAGCATTTTACGACAGAGCAACCGACGATTTTTTGGTAAAGGACCTTAATACAAGTACAGGTATTCAATATCCGGTATTCAATAGTGACTTGTTGTGGATTCCTATACCAAGAACAGCTAATTTCCTGATCTATGACACCAAAAAAACGGCGACTTTTTCAGATGATACTCAGTATTATTTAGATCAGACCAATAATATCCCGGCAAATACAGTTTCTTTTACGATGGATAAATCCGGTGATGCGTGGATTGGAACAGAATTAGGATTAAGAATTCTTCCGAATGCAGTATCAGAAGCAAAAAACGACCCGCAGCTGCAGGCAATTGTGATCGAACAAAATGGTCTTGCCGAAGAGCTTTTCAGAGATTCAACAATTTTGCATGTAGAAGTTGACGGCGGAAATCAAAAATGGGTTTCGGTAGAAGATGGAGGCGTTTATTACCTATCAGCTTCCGGTGAACAGACTATCTTGCATTTTACGAAAGATAATTCTCCGCTTCCTACCAATACAATCACTGATATTAAAGTTGACAAAAAAACGGGAAAAGTTTATTTCGTTACTTTCGACGGGATTGTAACGTATCAGGGAAATGTTGCCGATGTTACTTCAAATTTCGGGAACGTTCTGGTTTACCCGAATCCTGTGGTTTATTCTCAGTTTAAAGGGAATGTGACCATTAAAGGTTTGGCAGAGAAAACAAACATCAGAATTACCGATGCTGCCGGAAACTTAGTGCATTCTGCAGTAGCAAGAACAGGATATTATGAATGGAATCTTAATAATTTAAAAGGAAAAAGAGTCGCTTCAGGAATTTATTTTGTTCTAATGACTAATGAAGACGGCTCAGATAAGGCTACAGCAAAAATAGCAGTAGTGAATTAATGACTTCTCAAGACGGATTTTTACTTTCATTTATAAAATATGGAGAAAACGATGCGGTTCTCTACTGTTTTACTGAAGAAGAAGGTTTTCAAACCTATTTTCTGAAAGGAATTTACAGCAAAAAAAATAAGAAGAAAGCTTTTTTACTTCCGTTGAACAAGCTTAATTTCTCGGTAAGCTCAGGAAAAAACACCGGAATTCAGACCGTTTCAAGATTTGAAATGATTGAAGCAAATGATGCTTATACAGATATTAAAGCCAATACCGTTATCTTTTTTGTCGCTGATTTTCTGAACCAGATTTTAAGAAACGAGCATAAAAACCCTGCGATATTTGGTGCAATAGAAGAGTTTGTTCACGAGTTGAATCAGCAAAATTATCGTTCACATCTCATTTTTTTAATTAAAATTTTAAAAATCCAGGGAGTTGCACCACTTTTAGGCGATGGTAATTACCTTGATCCGGAAACCGGAACTTTTTCAGATCTCGGAACCCATCATTTTTTCGACAGTGAGAATTGCATGCTTTGGAAATTAATTCTTTCGGCACAAAATCCTTATGAAATAAAAATTCCGCAAGCTCTGAGGAAAAATTTTTTAGACAGTTTGCTGGTTTATTATCATTATCACATCACTGATTTCAAAACACCCAATTCCCTTGAAATCATTCAGCAGGTTTTTGAATAAATTATCCGCCGTTTGAAAAGCTTTCAAGACTGGTCATTCCACCGTCAATGAAAATACTTGTTCCGGAAATATAATCTGCCAGATCACTAGCCAGAAAAGCAGCAAGATTTCCTACATCTTCGGGTTGGCCGATTCTGTTGTACGGAATTAATTTTAACAGATCATTCATTGCGTCCTGAGTTTCCCATGCATCTTTATTGATCGGAGTCTGAATTGCTCCCGGACAGATTGAATTGACACGAATTTTATCTGCTCCATGTTCCTGAGCCAAAGTCTGCATCAACATTTTTATAGCACCTTTACTTGCTGCATAATTGGCATGACCTGCCCAAGGAATAATTTCGTGAACCGAACTAATGTGAATGATTTTTCCGCAGGCAACAGAACGGGTTTTATCGATCCCACGGCGGAGAAACTCTTTGATGGCTTCCCGTGAGCATAAAAACTGTCCTCGAAGATTTACGCCCATTACCGTATCCCATTCTTCAAGTGTCATATCGATGAATTTTGCATCTTTCTGAATTCCTGCATTGTTGACCAGAATATCAACAGTTCCATAAGTTGAAATAACATCCTTAAACATTTTTACAACTTCATCTTCTTTGGAAACATCACATTGACAGACCATTCCCTCTCCTCCGTTTTTCTGAATATCATCCAAAACTTTTTGAGCTTCATCTTTGGATTTTTCAGATGAATGATTAATGATGACGGTTGCTCCTGCCCAAGCGATAGATTTTGCAATCCCTGCCCCGATTCCGCTGGATGCTCCAGTAATGATGGCGACCTGATTTCTTAATGAAACTTCCATAATATGATTTTGATGTAAAAAACCAATTGAAAGTATCACGCCAAACTATAATTGTTTGATTTTAATTAACCCAAATTGAAATTATTTAGTCTAAACTTTTAGACATCACCAATTGCGGTCCGTTTCTGCCATTTATTCTTTTACCATTGAATACATATCCTGCTTTCAGGTAAATCTGAAAGGCCAAATGATTATTTTCATTCACTGCCAAAACAATTTCATTACAATCCTTATCATGATCTTTTACAAAATCATCAAGTATAACCATCATCGATTTGCCAATTCCTTTACCCTGAAATTCGGGGTTTACAGATAATGCGCGAAGAAGAACTGAAGAAGAATTATCGGTCATTTCAAATTTATCATTTCCAAAATCTAAAACACAAAAGCCGGCGATTTTTTCATAATAAAAAATAGTGACCGGATAAGCAAAAAAATCTTCATTTTGATTTCTGGCTTCAATTCTCTCTAAAGCCTGTTTTGGCAAAGCAGAATATTGCGACTGAATATCATCAAGCTCATAATCAAGCTCAGAAATATCTTTCGGTTCAAAAAATTTTAGCTCAACCATAAAAAAATTTAATGATGATAAATATCGTCGTACATCACTCCTGCTCTTATTGCTACGGGTAGTTTATTTTCTTCAGGAACAATCGGGCAATTGTAATCGTAAGCATTATAAGCGCAAAAAGGTTGATAAGACTGATTAAAATCCAGGATAATTGTATTTCCTTTCGGTATTGTTAAATCCATATATTTTCCGCCGCCGTATGTTTCTTTTAGATTGGTTTCATCACGAAAAGGCAGAAAAAGATGATCTTTATACTTTTCCATTTTCATCAGATCTAAACTTTGATAAATTGTTAAAGTGTAAGATTTTCCATCCAGTGAAAATGTAGCTTTTCCGTATTCCTGATAAGATTTTGATTTTCCTGAAGAAGTTGGCAGATCAAAGGGTTCAGGCTTTTCATTTTTTATAAATTTTGCAGTTACACGGTATCTCAAATCGATTGGAAAGAATGGATGCTGCTTGAATTTTGTATAATTATCTCCCCGCAAAGGCGTTTCTTTTTTATCTAAGTATTCTTTATTTAAATCTTTCTGAAATTTTTTGATTTCTTTAATTTCTTTTGAATTGTTACTTAAAGAATGATTGACATTTATTTTCTGAGAAAACATCAACAATGAAAAAACAGTAAAAAGAATAAATAGGATTTTCTTCATTTTAGTTTTAATTAAAAATTACTCCGAAATTTTTATTCTGTAAATATCCGATGAATTCCGTTTAATCGATTCTACAAAAAAACCACCTTCTTCAGGAATCTCTTCTTTAAAGTCAAAGCTTGTACAATCTTTTGGCAAACCGGAAAAAACTAATGTAAACCAAAAATCTTTCATAAACGGAACGGGCGTCCAGTTTGGAAAAATACTGATATTCTCGGCGTGTATCAATTTGCTTTTATGGGAAGAATTTTGATCGATGAGATATGTTGTATTCCAGATTCTGATTAAATTTCCCCAAGATGGTGATGCCGGAAAACAACAGTGTACTATGACCTGCTTTTCTTCTTCAAATTTGGTCTGAAGAGACTCAAGCAATTCCTTTGAAATAGATGGTTTTACAATAACTTCTGCCATGATGTATTGATAATAAGTAATGAATAATTGGCAATGAATAATAATGAATCACAAAATTACTTATTGCTCATTACTTATTACCTATATTTAATGTTTAAGTTCTAATTTTTCTTTGCTGTATGCTCTGATGTGCTTTGTCAATTCAGGGTTTTCGGATAATTTTTGTCCGTAAGAAGGAATCATTTCCAATAATTTATCTTTCCATTCGCCATGAAGTTTTTCAGGGAAACATTTTTCTAAAACATTCAACATCGCATAAACAGCAGTTGACGCACCGGGAGATGCTCCCAAAAGTGATGCAATCGTTCCTTTTTCATTAACCACAACCTCAGTTCCGAATTCTAATTTACCGCCTAATTTATCGTCTTTTTTAATAATTTGGACACGCTGTCCGGCAACTTTCAATTCCCAGTCTTCTTCTTTAGCATCTTTTATAAACTCTCTTAGATGTTGAATTCTCTGAGCTTTTGTCATTGCAACCTGCTGTACCAAATATTTTGTCAAAGGAATATTGTGCCACCAAGCTCCGAATAGCGAACGCAGATTTTTTGTATTGACACTTTCAGGTAGGTCAAGATAGCTTCCCTCTTTTAAAAATTTAGTGGAAAAACCTGCAAAAGGTCCGAAAAGTAATGCTTTTTGACCATCAATAATTCTTAAATCCAAGTGTGGAACTGACATTGGTGGTGCATCAACCGTAGCCTGAGTATACACTTTAGCCTGATGTTTTTCTACCAAGTCCTGATTATGCGTAACCAACCATTGTCCGGAAACCGGAAAACCGCCATATCCTTCGCTTTCTTTAATATCAGAACTGTCGAGTAACGGCAATGCATAACCTCCTGCTCCGATGAAAACAAAATCTGCAACAACCTCTTGCTTATGTCTGTTGATACGGTCTTTCACTTTCATTTCCCATTTTCCGTCTTCTCTTGGGTCAATGTCTTTTACTTCGTGGTACAGGAAAACTTCCACGTGAGAATCTTCAAGAAGATGACGGCCCATTTTTCGGGTTAAGCTTCCAAAATTCACATCAGTTCCCAAATCCATTTTCGTGGCTGCTAAAACTTCAGATTGATTTCTTTTGCTCATCACCAAAGGAATCCATTCTCTCAGTTTGTCGTGATCTGTTGAAAATTCCATATCGGAAAATAACGGAGATTCTTTCATTGCCTCGTATCTTTTGCGAAGATATTCAGCATCTTTTTCACCGAAAACCAAGCTCATGTGTGCACAAGAATTGATAAATTCCTGCGGATTCTGGATATATTTCTTATCGATGAGATAAGACCAAAACTGTTTTGAAATTTCAAACTGTTCAGCAATTTTTTCTGCCTTTGAAATGTCTACCGTTCCGTCTTCGCTTTCCGGAGTATAATTAAGCTCACAAAATGCAGAATGTCCTGTTCCTGCATTATTCCAGGCGGCTGTACTTTCTTTGGCAAACCTTCCCAGTCTTTCGAAAATAGCAATCTCTAAATTGGGATCAAATTCATGAAGTAAAGTTGCTAGAGTAGCACTCATAATTCCGCCTCCGATAAGCACAACATCATACTTTGGTTTCGGAGTTCTGTTCGTAATTCTATGTGGCATCCTGTGAAATTTACTACGAATTTCGGGAAAAGTTTTATATTAATTAATGATTTTACAATTTAATTAAAGCAGAAAAACAACATTTTTATCCTACTAATTTAGGCAATGGAAAATATCAATTTCAAATGATAGAGGTATTATATAAATAAAAACATCAATGTAGTCACTGATGTTTTAAATATAACTTTAGAAAGAATTTAGCTTTAATTCAGCTTTGTCGTCAGTTTTTTAAACTGCTTTTCCGCATTCTTACCTTCATATAGGATTCCGTAAATCGTATCGATAATCGGAAGCTTTAAGCCTTTTTCTTTCGACGTTTTATAGATAGAATCTGCTGCGTAATATCCTTCCGCCACCATGTTCATCGATTGGATCGCAGATTTTACCGTATATCCTTTTCCTATAAGATTTCCTAAGTTTCTGTTTCTTGAGAATAATGAATATGCTGTAACGAGTAAATCGCCTAAATAAGCGCTTTCGTTGACATCTCTTGGTGCTTCGTAGATGGCTTCTAAGAAAATTTCCATTTCACGAATGGCGTTTGAAACGAATACGGCAGTAAAGTTGTCTCCGTAGCCTAAACCGCTTGCAATTCCGGCTCCGATGGCAAAGATGTTTTTAAGAATGGCACTGTATTCATTTCCTAAAATATCTTTACTCGAATGAACTTTTATAAAATCAGAATTGAAAATATCCAAAAGCTTTTGTGAAATATCATTCTCTACCGTTGCCACCGTAAGATAAGAAAGTCTTTCCATGGCAACCTCTTCCGCATGACAAGGTCCTGCAATTACTGCCTGATTTCTGAAACCAATCTGGAATTCTTCTTTCAGATAATGGGCTACAACATCATTCACCTTAGGAATAATCCCTTTAATGGCAGAAACAAAAATTTTATCCTTGTATTCGCAGTTCATTTTATCTAAGGTATCCGAAAGATAAATAGACGGAGTTGCCAGAACCACAATATCACAGGCTGTAACCAGCTCGTTGATATCGGTTGTGAGTTTTAAGTTTTTAAGATTAAAATTTACTGCTGTAAGATAAGTAGGATTGTGACCTCTAAGTTCAATTGCCCCTTTTACAAACTCATTTCTTACGCACCAATGCACAGTTTTACAGTTTTCGACAAGCATTTTTACGATTGCCGTTGCAAAGCTTCCGCTTCCTACAACACCGACCGCAACGTCATTTTTTGCTTTTTTCGATGATGTGGAATCTGAGTTGGTTTTCTTTTTCGCCATAATTGAGATGTGAACTGCAAATATATTAAAACCGGGAAATATCAGAAATTACGCCATCAAATTATCAACCTTATTTGAAGAATTTAACATTCTCACACAATTAAATAACTAAAACACCGTTTATTACAAGTATTTATAATTTTTTGTTAAGAATTATATGAAAAGTTTATTTTTAGCTAAATTTGCACCCTTAAAACCTTTTTAAATTCTAAGAAAAAGAGAAATGAAGAAATTTTTAGGAAGCAAAAAGAAAGTAACTGTTCTTATTGGTGGGCTTTTATTTATCGTTTTTGCACAAAGTATTCTCATCGCCAAATTGTTTTCAGAAAAAGATGATAAAAATTATGAAGTAAATTTGGTGAAAATCAATACAGAGAAAGACAGCGTTGATTATCTGAAAATTAAGACGGATCTAAGCTTAGTAGACCAAACGGTTTCCCAGCTGAATTCTTTTCTGAAGTCAAAAGATATTAAGAACGAAAAACTGATGGTTCTTGATAACGACAGCATCTCAAATTCAATTTATCTTGCAAAACAATCAAACAGATACAGCCAATATCTGATGGATCTTCAGCAAAAACTGATGCAGATTCCTTTAGGGATGCCGACTGAAGGTTATATTTCATCCAATTTTGGGATCCGAAAAAATCCAATTCCTTTTAAAACGGTTTATGCTTCTGTAAAACCTGTTGCAGAATCTACTGCAAAAGTCGTTTCTGCTCCCCAACCCGAAGTAAAAGCCGAACCAGTAGAAAAAATTGTAGAATTAACCGACAGCTACGGAAATAAGAGAGAGATAAAAGTAATGGTAACTCCAAAAACTGTAAGTGCACCAACTCCTTCTCCAGCAAGCTCAACTGCAAAAAATACAGCCGCAACAAGAACTCCGACTGAAAAGAACAATCCTCCTGCGGAAGCTGACCAGATGCAGTTTCATAAAGGTCTTGATATTGCCGTTCCTTTCGGATCTGATGTTGTTGCTACAGCAGCTGGAACCGTTATTTTTGCAGGACAAAAAGGCGGCTATGGAAATTGCGTCATCGTTTCTCATGGGAATGGCTTGGCAACGCTTTACGGACACCTTTCGCAATTGGTAGCAAAAACCAATGACAAGGTAAAAGTGGGACAGGTTATTGCCAAATCAGGAAATTCAGGACGTTCTACAGGACCTCATCTGCATTATGAAGTTCATAAAAACAATACCCCTGTGAATCCAAAATTATTTATGAATTTATAATTTTTATTTATTGTTAGTATAAGTTTCGGGGGGGGGGGGGGGGGTGACGGACACAT
>NZ_JBPCHW010000031.1:0-25590 GCF_051011795.1 Chryseobacterium sp. RLHN22 | reverse complement strand
TTTTTTTTTTTTTTTTTTTTTCCCCCCCCCCCCCCCCCCCCGAAACCCAAAAAATGAGCTCAAACAATTGCTACGATCGGGGCTAAGAAAGCAGCCATCTCAATGAAATACAGTCTCAAGAAAAATAAAGCATTTCATCTCAATGTCCCAACGGGACGGCATTCTAAAGGATAGGATGCAAATCCTATCAAAAAAATATTAAATCTGATTAAGATTAGAAATAACATTTAAATAATCACAAATCAAAATTTAAAAATGAAACTGAAACACCTTCCACTTTTACTTCTCCCGTTATCCCTTAGCTTAAACGCTCAGGAAATAAAAGCCGAACTAAACAAAGAAATCAAGAGACAGGAAAATATTTCCTATATTCTTGATTATCCTCAAAAAGTCAAAGGGAATGTTCCGTTGATTGTATTTCTTCACGGTTCAGGAGAAAGAGGAAACGATTTGGAAAAAGTAAAAGCGCACAGCCCGTTTACGTATAAGAATTTGATTAAAGAGCCGGTGGCAATTTTAGCACCGCAATGTCCGGAAAATGAATGGTGGGATACGGTGACAGTTTACAATTTGATCAAAGAAATTCAGAGAAAATATAAAATTGATGCTTCCAGAATTTATCTTACCGGACTTTCCATGGGAGGTTGGGGGACGTTAAAATTAGCCATGGAGCATCCCGAAATGTTTGCATCAGTCGTTTCAGTTTGCGCACCGACCGACCGTGTGATGTATGCAAATATTCATCGATACAAAGATTTAAACATGAAAATCTTCCACGGCGGAATGGATGATGTCGTTTTACCTGAAAATGCATTTAATTTTTACCAAAAATTACACCCCATTAATCCATCAGTAGAACTGACGATTTTCCCTAATGACAATCACAATTCATGGGATTCAACCTACTCAAATCCCGCTTTATACGAGTGGATGTTGAGTAAAAGAAAAGAAAAATAATTTAGCGTAATATTCTAAGCAGGAAGCCTTTGCTGAATGAAACGCCTTTGCGAACGAAAATATGCAGGGTAATTTTAAACAAAAATCTTTGCAAACTTTGCGTTTAAAATAAATTATTATAAATTAAAACAAAAGAAAATATAATTTAAGAAGATAGATTTATGAAAAAGTTAATTGTAATCGCCACTTTAGCATTGGCACCTGTGTTCTCGGCACAGGAAATGGTCACGAAGCCCGTTCAGTCTTATCAGACGGCTCAGTACCAGTCGAAGAAAAAGGCTTTTGTTGATGCGCTTTTAGCAAAAATGACCTTAGACGAAAAAATCGGGCAGCTGAATTTACCAAGTTCAGGAGATTTTACAACAGGTTTGGCTAAAAGTTCCGACATCGGAAAAAAAGTGGAACAAGGTTTAGTCGGTGGATTATTCAATATAAAAGGAGCTGATAAAATCAAAGCCGTACAGAAAGTGGCAGTGGAAAACAGCCGTCTGAAAATTCCAATGATTTTCGGAATGGACGTAATTCACGGCTATGAAACTACTTTCCCGATTCCATTGGGATTAGCAGCTTCCTGGGACATGAATTTGGTTCAGCAGTCAGCAAGAGTGGCAGCAAAAGAAGCCGCGGCTGACGGAATCAACTGGACGTTCTCTCCAATGGTAGATATTTCCCGCGAACCGAGATGGGGAAGGGTTTCCGAAGGTTCCGGAGAAGATCCGTATTTAGGAAGTGAAATTTCTAAAAACATGGTGTACGGTTACCAAGGAAAAGACTTAGCAAACGGAACCAATATTTTGGCTTGTGTAAAGCACTTTGCATTATACGGAGCCGGAGAAGCGGGTAGAGATTACAATACCGTTGACATGAGCCACGTGAGAATGTTCAACGAATATTTTCCACCTTATAAAGCGGCGGTTGATGCAGGAGTAGCTTCGGTAATGGCTTCTTTCAACGAAGTGGACGGGGTTCCGGCAACTGGAAACAGATGGTTGCAGACTGAAGTACTGAGAAATCAGTGGAAATTCAAAGGTTTTGTAGTGACCGATTATACAGGCATCAACGAAATGGTAGACCACGGAATGGGGGATCTTCAGCAGGTTTCTGCATTGGCTTTGAAAGCCGGGGTTGATATGGATATGGTAGGTGAAGGCTTTTTAACAACATTGAAAAAATCTTTATCTGAAGGAAAAGTAACTCAGGCTGAAATAGATATGGCAACGAGAAGAATTCTTGAAGCAAAATATGATTTAGGTTTATTCGACAATCCATACAAACATGGTGATGCAAAATTAGCTGCCAAGGAAGTGTACAGTATGGAAAACCGTAATATTGCAAGAAATGTTGCGGCACAGTCGATGGTTTTGATGAAAAACGAAAATCAGGTATTGCCATTAAAAAAATCAGGGACGGTTGCGGTAATCGGACCATTGGTAAACAATTCAATGAACATGGCAGGAACTTGGAGTGTGGCTACAAAACACGCCATTTCTGTTAATTTAATTCAGGGACTTCAGGCTAATTATGGGAAGGACGTAAAATTCCTTTCTGCTAAAGGTGCCAACATCGATTATGATGCTAAATTAGAAGAAATCTACGCAGCTCACGGAAAGAAAACCGATAGAGATAACCGTTCAAAAGAAGAGTTATTGAAAGAAGCAGTTGACGTTGCCAATAAAGCCGATGTGATCGTTTTGGCCATCGGAGAATCTGCCGAAATGAGCGGTGAATCTTCTTCAAGAACCGAAATCACGATTCCTCAGTCACAGGTTGATTTATTAAATGAACTGAAAAAGACAGGAAAACCAATCGCAATGGTACTGTTTACAGGTCGTCCATTGGCTTTGACGAATGTAAAAGATACACCGGATGCTATTTTAAATGCTTGGTTCCCAGGTTCAGAAGCGGGAAATGCAATTGCAGACGTTCTTTTCGGAAAAGTAAATCCTTCTGGAAAACTTCCGATGACGTTCCCGAGAAGCTTAGGACAGGTTCCAATTTATTATAACGCTAAAAATACGGGTCGCCCGTTAGACCAAAAATTAGTTGATAAATGCGAATACCAAAGATTCCGTTCAAACTATATGGATGAATGTAACACACCTCTGTATCCGTTCGGTTATGGCTTGAGTTATACTAAATTCAATTATTCTGATGTTACGGTTTCTAATGCCAATCCAAAAGGAAATCAAACGATTCAGGCTTCAGTAACAGTAACTAATTCTGGAAACTATGACGGAGCTGAGGTAGTTCAATTATACATCAGAGATATGGTGGGAAGTATTACAAGACCGGTAAAAGAATTGAAAGGATTCCAGAAAGTATTATTGAAAAAAGGCGAATCTAAAAAGGTTACCTTCGATATTACTCCTGAAAATCTTAAATTCTACAATGGAGATTTGAAATACGATTGGGAAGCCGGAGATTTTGATATCATGATTGGCACCAACTCTGAAGAGGTGAAACATTCAAAAATCAACTGGACGAAATAAGTTAATTTAAATTCTAAAAATAAGCCTTGCAAATTTAATATTTGCAAGGCTTTTCAATTATTTATCTGCTGTAGAAACTATTTTTTTGTAAATTTTTCTGTATAGCTGTTTTTATCTGTTTTTATCTTAATGAAATAAATTCCTGGTAAAAGATTTTCAACATTCACATACCTTTCATTATTAAGGAATTCCCCTGATTGTACTTTCTGTCCTGAAAGTGAAAATATACTGTATTCAACAAGATTTTCTTTTGTTTTGATGTTCAGCAAATCTTTCGTTGGGATCGGAAACAATATCGGCTTTTCTAAACTCAATTGATTTTCCTGAGTTGAAAGTAAAGAACAGTTCGAAGTGACTAAAACATTTGCACCAACAGCTTGTTTTACCTTTATTGCATAAGTAGAAGCAGGATTATCAACACAAATACCCTGAAGCTGTGGCATGAGCTGGTAATCAGAATCGCTTAGCCAGATAATATTTTGGTTAAAGCCATTTTTCAGATTAATATATTTCATCAATTGATTTTTTAAAAAATTAACGTATTTAAGGTTGGGATTATTACTGAGGTCAATACTCGTAAAAAGGTTATTCCCGGCATCAAATCTGTATAATTGTGATAAATGGCTTACATTAATCGTGGGAATATAGTTATTGATAATCGATATTGCCTGTAGATTCGAATTATTTGAAAGATCTAAATTGGGCAAATTAGCAGTAGATGCATGAAATTCTTCCAAAAGAGGCTGATTCTGCAGATTAATGCCATTTACAAAATTATCGTTAGTAATATCCAGAAACTTCAGTAAAGTATTGTTGGTAAGATTCAATGAAGTTATCGCAGTAGATCCCAAAAATAAACGTTCAAGAGCCAGGTTGCTGCTTACATTGATTGATGGGATCATAGTATGGCCACCGATATTTAATATTTTCAGTGCAGGATTTTGACTCACATCCAGTGTTAAAATGCTTGTCGTAATGTTTGTGTTTTTTTGTAAAACCAGCTCCTCCAGAAGCGGGTTTTGTGTAACATTTATACTCGTTAAGTTATTATTGTTTATCCATAACTTTTTCAAGACAGGATTTTGTGATACATCAATGGTTGAAAGCCCTCCGCTGGGTGTCCCTTCAATAATGATTTCTTCTAAAAGAGGCTTGTTAAGCACATTGAGTGGCGTATTGGGTGCTAAACCGATATTCAGATATTTAAGCTGTGTCAATCCTGTAAGATTGGCAGAGGTGACTGCTGTACCAAATCCTAATCTTACATTTTGAAGCTGAGTATTCTGACTGAGATCAACCGGAGCCGTGATAGGATTGTTTTTAATCATTAATGTGGTAAGATTGGTATAATATTCAATTCCAGCCAGATTGGTAATATTGTTATTGGTATCGATAAAAATAGCAGTTGCATTTTGTGCTTCACTTACGGAGATTTGTCCGTCACCATTGACATCGTGGTAAGGAAGCAGTGCATTCTTAAAATTAACATCAGCAAAATTGATGTTTTGTGATAAAAAAAGATTGGCTGATAAGAAAAAAGCAATATAAAATAGTTTTGTTCTCATATAATTATTGTTTAGGTAGTATTTTTATGATAATTAATTTTTCACGAAATTTAGATATTTATATTCATATTACAAAAATTAATCAATAATTGTTGATTTATTGAGGATTTGCCAATAAAACTTAATGTTATCAATATGACAAATGATTTTTTCAGCACTATAGTTTCTGACAACAGATGGAACGAAACTTTGGAATTTTACTTTTAACTAAATAAGAAAAGTAAGATATGGAATGAAGTAAAGTATATTTTGATTACTTTTAAAATAGATTGTCAGTTTAAATTTCAATGAAGGATTTTACAAATAAGCGATCATGATGTAACGTTTTATCTGTTTATAACGTCTTATATAATATAAGTTAACCAAAATCCATGAAATATGAATTTAAATTCCAGAATTTTCTGTGTTACACAAGTTGTAATTACAAGTCTTATGATGAATGCACAAACTACCGAAAATAAATTGCCGGGAGATCCGACATTGGTTTCATCCAAAGCTACAATAGAAAAGCTTATTTCTTTTGATAAAGGAAATTTTAAATACAAAGTTGAAGATTATTTTGCCAGGCCAAAAGCTTCACAATTTAAAATCTCTCCGGACGGGCAATACTTATCTTACAAAGAAAAAGATAAGGACAGTAAAAATCATGTTTATGTAAAAGATTTAAAATCCGGTGCTGTTACAAAAGCATTGGTTGAAAAAGATGATCTGATCAGAAGCTATGGCTGGCTTGATAAAAAGCGATTGTTTTATACCCAGGATAAAGGTGGAAACGAAAATATCCATCTGTATGCTGCCGATATTGACGGGAAAAATTTAAAAGATTTAACGCCGTATGAAGGTATTACCTTAAATTCTGTACGATTAATCAAAGACACTGAGTTTGTTATTGTCACCATGAATAAAAACAACAAACAGATTTTTGAGCCTTACAGAATCAATTTCAATACGGGTGAAACTACTCAACTGTACGAAAATAAGGATGTAAAAAGTCCGATTGATGACTATCTTTTCGACAGGGAAGGAAACCTGAGAGGTTATACCATTCTTGAAAACGGTTTAACGACAAAACTGTATTACAAAGATTTACAGACCGGTAAATTTAATCTCGTTAAAGCGACTGATTGGAAAGATACTTTCAGCGTGATTGGCTTTAATGACAATTCTAAAAATAAAGATGAGGTTTACTTGGTAACCAATATAGACAGCGACAAATCCAGAATTGTACTGTATGATTTAAAGAAGAATGCGATTATTAAAGAGGTGTATTCCAATCCTACTTTCGACGTGTATTCGATTTCGCAGGCAGGAAAAAGCAGAAATTATGAATTGGATTACATCAGTTATAACGGAATCAAAAGCGAAACCATTCCGGTAAGCAAATTTTATAAGGAAATTCATGATAAGCTGACTTCTGAATTCGGTGATAAACAGTTTGGTATAGCTTCTTCCGACGATAAAAATGAAAAATTACTGGTTATGGTCGATAGTGATAAACTATATGGAAAATACTATGAGTATGATACAAAATCGAAGACAACCAAGCTTCTATTTGACTTAATGCCTCAGTTAAAAGAAGAAGATATGGCCGAAATGCGTCCAATCGAATTCAAAAGCAGAGACGGACTCACCATTCACGGATATATTACATTACCAAAAGCTGCATTGAAAGGCGAAAAAGTTCCTTTAATCGTTAATCCTCATGGTGGGCCGCAAGGAATCCGAGATGATTGGGGTTTTAATCCTGAAACACAATTATTTGCAAGCAGAGGATATGCAACTTTGCAGGTAAATTTCAGAATTTCTGGTGGTTACGGAAAAGAATTTCAAAAATCAGGATACAAGCAAATCGGCCGTAAAGCAATGGATGATGTGGAAGACGGTGTAAAATATGCAATCGAACAAGGCTGGATTGATAAAAACAAAGTGGCGATTTACGGAGGAAGTCATGGTGGTTATGCAACGTTGATGGGATTGATCAAAACTCCTGATTTATATTCTTGTGGTGTTGACTACGTAGGAGTTTCTAATATCTTCACGTTCTTTGATTCCTTCCCTGAATACTGGAAGCCTTACAAAGAAATGGTGAAGCAGATCTGGTACGACTTAGATAATCCGAAAGAAGCTGAAATAGCAAAAGAAGTTTCGCCGGTTTTCCAGATTGATAAAATTAAGAAGCCTTTATTTGTGGTTCAGGGCGCAAATGATCCTAGAGTGAACATCAATGAATCGGACCAAATTGTTAAAGCTTTAAGAAGTAAAGGATTTGAAGTTCCTTATATGGTAAAGTATGATGAAGGACACGGTTTTGGAAAAGAGCCTAACAGAATTGAATTTTATAAAGCAATGTTAGGTTTCTTTGCAGAAAATTTTAATAAATAAGACCAATAATTTTTATAATTAACTTAACGGGAAGTATTTTGCTTTCCGTTTTTTTGTTTAAACACAAATAAGCACTAATTTTTTTCACAAATATCACTCATACTGTTTTTAAATTCAAATTGTGAAATTTGCGAGGAAATATTTGTGTCGTTGATGTTTAAAAAACATCGATAAATAAAAGAAAAACTGAAATTTCAAAAAAATATTTTAAATTTATTAAAGTAAAACAAAAAGTACAGTCGTCATATCAATATGGAGATTGTCGAAAAATTACCGATGCCACAGAAGGAAAAGGAAAACATTATTTCTCAGACCGTATCAAATTACGGTGGAAAACTGATGTCTTTCATTCGCCCTAAAGTGAAGAATACCGAAGATGCGGAAGATATTCTGCAGGAAGTCTGGTATCAGTTCAGCAGTCTTACCAATCTCTCAGAAATTGTAAATGTCGGAGGCTGGTTGTATAGAGTTACTGCCAATAAAATCACCGATAAATACAGAAAGAAAAAAACACAAAATCTTGAAGACTTTGTATACGAAGATGAAGATGGTGAGTTTTCTATAAAAGATATTTTGCTGATGGATGAAAGTGCAGGCCCGGAAGTTAAAATGTTTCAGGATGAAATTTGGAAAAAACTTTTTGAGGCATTGGAAGAACTTCCCGAAAAACAAAAACTGGTTTACACTGAAAACGAATTAAACGATAAAACTTTACAGCAAATTGCAGATGAACAGGGTGAAAATATTAAAACCATCATCAGCCGGAAAAATTATGCAGTAAAGCATTTGAGAAACAGATTGAGAAAGCTATACGAAGATTTAAATAATTAGAAATAATAGAAATGAATAATAAATATAAAAAAGGCTGGATATTCTTTTTACTATGTCCGCCACTGATTTTCCTTGCAGTGTCATACATCGTGATGTTGCTCTGGAACTGTCTTTTGCCTGAAATTCTGGGTGCGAAATCGATTACTTTTTGGCAGGCTATGGGAATCCTTGTTTTAAGTAAAATTCTTTTTGGAGGGTTTCACGGGAAATTCGGACAGGGAATGCGTGAACTGAAAGAAAAAAAGATGCGTGAAAGAATGCGTGAATTGTCACCAGAAGAACGGGAAAAATTTAAAGAAGCTTGGAGAAACCGATGTGAAAGCGGATTTTTCAACAGAAACAAATAAACCATCGAATCGTTAAAATTTTTAGAAATCGCTATGAAATTATTATAGTTTTTTGACATAACAAAGTGGCGATTGCATATGACCTTTAAAAAAATAGAAAAGACATATGAAGTAGTAAAGTAAAAATTAAAACGAATTCGTCTATATAAAAAAGTATCAACTTATTAATCATCAAAAAACATTGCTTTCATCGCTGAGTGAAACGTCTTTGCGAACCTTAAAACAGTTGGCTGGAAAAAAAACTTTGCGGACTTTGCGTTTAAATATTTTTGATTTAAATAACAGATATTTTAAAATTCAACGTAGTAAAATTTAAAATTAAGAAAATGAAAAATTCAGTAGTAAAAGGTATTTTAGGAGCTGTTGCTGTTGCTGTTGCTGTTGCAGGAGTTGCCGTGATTGCCAAAAAAGTAATTCAAAGAAAAAGATTCGTAAAAGGTATTTTTGAAGAATACGGAATCAAAGAAAGATCTCCATTTGCATTGGCTGATAAAATCAGAGAAATGGATGAAGAGCAGTATCAGGAACTGAAAGGGAAGTTCAAAAAAGAATTTGCTTCAAAATGCTGTCACAAAAACTTCGACAGAAAAGAAGAAAAATTTGCGGAAGCATAAAATATTAAACTAAATTGAAATTGTTAAATTCCGGCGCAAAAGTGTGTCGGAATTTTTTTTGCCATGAATACTCGAACATTAAATCATTCTGCTACTATTTCAGTCAAGAAAATACATTCCAAATCAAATTCATACATTTTTACGTAAGAATTCTTTGTCTTTGTTGAGTGAAATCGAAGATTCGACGTAGTCAAACGCCTTTGCGACCAAAAAGTATTTTCAATCATTTAAAAAATCTTAGCGAACTTTGCGTTTAAAAATTGCATTCAAAATCACAAAATTCCCTATTTTTGTTAGCCTAAATGAAAGACTACTACTATTTTCTCGGGATTTCTCAAGATGCTTCAGAAGAAGACATCAAAAAATCTTACAGAAAGCTTTCATTGAAATATCATCCCGATAAAAACGAAAACGACGATTTTTTTGCAGACCGTTTCAGAGAAATTCAGGAAGCTTATGAAACTTTAAGTGACCGAAGCCGAAGAAAGACGTATGACCAAAACTTAGAAAATCATCAGAAGAGTTTCAGATATAATGTTCCGCCTGCGATAAAGACTTTTACAGCCAATAAAATTCATGCAAAAAAAGGAGAGGAGATTATCATCAATTGGCAGACAAGCAATGCAGATATCGTAAAAGTTTTACCTTTCGGGCTTGAAAAAGCTTATGGAGAAAGGATTTTTAAAATTACAGAATTTAAAGAAGGGAAATTTCAGATTCTGCTTCATGCAACCAATTCTCTTTTACACAAGACAGTAGTTCAGGGAATTACGATAACCGAAGTTTTTGAATCAGATGGTGAGAAATTCAGAGATAAAACAGAAGAATTATTCAAGTCACAACCGAGGACGGTTACAAATCCTCACGGACAGCCAAAAATTTTCAGAATAATTTTAGCAGTTGTATTTTTAATTTTGGCGATTTATTTTTTAATCAGGAATTTTGCATAAGATTCAAGATTCTGAGTTTTCGAATTGCAAACTTCCAGCATCCATCATCCAGCAAAAAATATCTACGCCATTTTCTTTCTTCCCGGGCATTTTTTACATCTTTTACCTTTTTTGAATTTTTTGCAGCACGACTTTTTATCACCACATGACATTTCTTCATGATTAAAACTGTACGCTGGTGTAAGTGCAGGAACTTTGAAAGGAATAATTGTATTCATACTGCAAATATATTAATTTAGAATAAATATAATTAAATAAATTTTTATTTACTTTAAATGCTGATTATTAAAGGTTTTTTAAAAGATAATAATGTAATTTTCGTTGTTTTTAACTAAAAATATTTTACCAAAATAATTGACTGATAAGATTTAACACCAATTTAATACAGGTTGTACAATCACGTAAAAAATCGTAATTTTACGAATCTTTTTTACAAACAAAATCTAATAAATAAAAATGAATACAGAACAGTTTGTGAGCCGTCACATTTCCCTAAATGAAGCTGATAAACAGGCGATGTTGGAAAAAATTGGCGTTTCAAATATCGAAGAGTTAATTTCTCAGACCATCCCGTCGTCTATCCGTTTAGAAAAGGATTTGAACATTTCAGAGCCGCTTTCAGAATACCAGATGCTGATCCATTCTCAGGAATTGGCAGCTAAAAATACCGATTACACGAGTTATATCGGTTTCGGATATCACAATACGTTGTTACCATCGGCAATTCAGAGAAATATCTTTGAAAATCCGAGCTGGTATACTGCTTATACACCTTATCAGGCTGAAATTGCACAAGGAAGATTAGAAGCTTTGCTTAATTATCAGACTGTTGTTTGTGATTTAACTGGCTTTGCACTGGCAAATGCATCTTTATTGGATGAATCTACAGCTGCTGCAGAGGCTATGCATATGTTCTTTAATAACAGGACGAAAGATCAGAAAAAAGGAGGTGCAAATAAGTTCTTCGTTTCTGATTTGGTTTTGCCACAAACTATTTCAGTATTAAAAACGAAAGCTGAAGGTTTAGAAATAGAAATTGTAATTGGTGACCATAAAACGCATCAGTTTGATAATTCATATTATGGAGTTCTGTTACAATATCCTGGTAAAAACGGAATTGTTTTAGATTATACAGAAGACATTACAGAATACAAAAAATTAAATCTTCAGGTTGTTGTTGCTTGTGATCCTATGGCTTTGGTGAAATTGAAATCTCCGGCTACAATGGGTGCAGATTGTGCTGTTGGAACTTCTCAGAGATTTGGTATTCCATTGGGTTACGGAGGTCCCCATGCAGCGTTCTTTGCTTGTAAAGAAGACTACAAAAGAGATATTCCGGGAAGAATCATCGGGGTTTCTCAGGATATGTACGGAAAACGTGCGTTAAGAATGGCTTTGCAGACAAGAGAGCAGCATATTAAGAGAGAAAAAGCAACTTCAAATATCTGTACAGCACAGGTTCTTTTGGCGGTAATGGCAGGAATGTATGCTGTTTATCATGGGCCGAAAGGATTAAACTATATCGCAGATCAAATTCATTTTAAAGCAAATGCTCTGAAAGGAGGATTAAAAGCTTTAGGTTATCAGACCGTTGAAGAGCCAATCTTCGATACAGTTAAAATTCTGATGAGTGAAGATGAGAAAGCGAAACTCACCAGAATGATGCTTGATCATAAACTGAATCTGAACTACTTCACTGAAGGCGTTGTAAGCATTGCCATCAATGAAAGTACAACATTGGAAAAATTAAACGTTCTGATGGCTTCTTTTGCTCAGTTTAAAGATAAACAGACTTTCAAATTAGAAATAAAAGAAGGATACAGCATTCCTGAAGAGAATTTAAGAAAAGACGAAATTCTTACAGAAGAAGTATTCAACAAATATCATACAGAGACCGAATTGATGCGTTACATCAAACGTCTGGAAAGAAAAGATTTATCTTTAACACATTCAATGATTTCTTTGGGATCTTGTACCATGAAGCTGAATGCAGCTACACAAATGTTGCCATTATCTTGGGCAGAGTGGGGAAGTGTACATCCTTTTGTACCGGTAAATCAGGCTGGAGGTTATCAGCAAATGATTCATGAACTGGAAAAAGATTTAGCTGAAATCACAGGTTTTGCAGGAACTTCTTTACAGCCAAACTCTGGAGCTCAGGGAGAATATGCAGGTTTAATGGTAATCAGAGAATATCATATTTCAAGAGGAGAAGGCCACAGAAATGTAGTATTAATCCCTCAGTCTGCACACGGAACAAACCCGGCTTCTGCAGCAATGGCAGGAATGAAGATTGTTGTTGTTAAAAACTTAGAAAACGGAGAAATTGATTTCGAAGATTTAAAAGCGAAAACCGAGCAGCATTCTGAAAATCTTTCTTGTGTAATGATCACGTATCCGTCAACTTACGGATTCTTCGATGCCAATATTAAAGAAATTACCGCTTTAATTCACCAACATGGAGGGCAGGTTTATATGGACGGAGCAAACATGAATGCTCAGGTAGGTTATACAAGTCCTGGAAATATTGGTGCAGATGTTTGTCACCTGAATCTTCATAAAACTTTTGCCATTCCACACGGTGGAGGAGGTCCTGGAGTTGGCCCGATCTGTGTAGCGAAACATTTGGTTCCGTTCTTGCCAACCAATGCAAACATTAATGTAGGTTCTAAAGAGGCAATCGAAGGAATTTCTGCAGCACCTTACGGTTCAGGATTGATTTTAAATATTTCTTATGCTTATATCAAAATGCTTGGGACTGCAGGTTTGAAAAAAGCAACTGAACATGCAATTTTAAATGCTAATTATTTAAAAGAAATTTTAGCTGAGCATTTCCCGATTTTATATTCAAACGAAAACGGAAAAGTAGCGCACGAATGTATCGTTGATTTCAGACAATTTAAGTCTTTAGGAATTGAGGTTGCTGATGTTGCGAAGAGATTGATGGATTATGGTTTCCATGCTCCTACAGTTTCTTTCCCTGTTGCAGGAACTTTAATGATCGAACCAACTGAGTCTGAAAGCAAAGCAGAAATCGATCGTTTTGCAGAAGCTTTAATTTCTATCAAACAGGAAATTGACGAGATCGCAAACGGTGAAGCGGATTCTGCAAACAATGTTCTGAAAAATGCTCCTCACACTGAGCAGATCGTTATTTCTGATTCTTGGGATAAACCATACAGCAGAGAAAAAGCAGCTTATCCGTTGGATTGGGTAAGAGACCACAAATTCTTTGCTTCTGTATCAAGAGTCGACGAAGCTTATGGAGACAGAAACTTAGTTTGTACTTGTGAGCCGATTGAAGCTTATATGTAATTGAGTTTTTAGATATATTAAAAATCCCTTTCGGTTTTGAGAGGGATTTTTGATTTTATTTCCAAAGTAAATCTTCCAAAACTTTTTTCATTCCATTACACTGATCCTCGTTGGTGAAAAATACATAGCCAAATTTTTTCTCAGGATTGATCATAAAAGAAGATGTGTAGCCTAAATTGTTTCCGCCATGCCAGAAATTTTCTGAATTATTGATTTTGACAACAGCAAGACCTAAAGTCCATGAACTGATGCCAAAATACTGAGCAATAGGGTGATTTTTCTCTAATTGAATTTCAGTTTTAAACATTTCAGCGTATTTTTTTTGCTGATTCATTAAACTGATTAAAAACTGTCCGTAATTTTCTATATTCGCATACATTCCACCCGCTGAATCAAAAAGTGATCTGTCCCTTTCATCTTTTACCAGCTGTTTTTTCTGGTATCCTTTTGCAAGATTCTCTTCAGCTTTATCGGTAACAATAAAATGAAAATCTTTCAGCTTTAATGGCTTGGAAACTTCATTCTGAAATATATTGTCAAGATTTTTTAAGGAAGAGCCAGATAGTTCTGCAATCACTTTCGCAAGATACATGAACGCTTCTCCGGAATAGGAAAACTTTTGTCCTGGCTCAGACTCCAGCTTCATTTTTTCAGTTTCACTCCAGTTAGGTAATCCTGTAGTATGACTTAAAACCATTCTGGCTGTAATCTTTTTATATCGCTCATCCGCAATATTTTCGTTCGGAAGGTATTCGAAAAGAGGTCTGTCGAGATTTAGTTTCCCTTCTTTGGCTAATGTTAAAACGAAAAAAGCGAAAACAGGCTTAGATAAAGATGCTGCCTCAAAAAATGTAGAATGATCTACTTTCTTTTTCAATGCAATATCAGCGTAACCAAACCCCTTGTTGTAAACAATCTTGTTATCATTAATTACGCCAACAGACATTCCCTGAACCTGTAACGAATCCATAGCATGCTGAATTTTAGTTTCAAATTCTTTGATGCTGATATTTTTTCCACTGAAATTTTTCAGCTGTGCAAAACTCAATAAACCGGTAATTAGAGTGAAGATCAATAAAACTTTTTTCATGTTCATATGTCTGTTGATCTTCAAAAATAATATTATTCTTGCGAACCACAAAAGTTTTTATTTACATAAAAATCTGCTTCCTGAGAAACAGATTCAATATTTGTGAAAGTTTAAACTTAATTATTCATTACCGATAAGTTCACTTTAATATTATTTCTTGTTGCATTAGAATAAGGACAGATTTCGTGGGCTTTTTCCGTTAAAGCCTGTGCTTCTTCAATCGAAACTCCGGGAATATTCACATCCAGTTCAACGGCTAATCCGAAACCTCCGTTTTCTAATTGTCCGATGCTTACTAATGCTGTAACGGTTGTTTCTCCGGTTCTTGTTTTTGATAAGCTAATGACTCTGTTCAAAGCACTGTCGAAACACGCTGAATATCCTGCTGCAAAAAGCATTTCAGGATTGGTAAAATCATCGTTTGCACCCCCTAAAGCTTTTGGCATTCTTACTTCTAAATCAAGAATTCCGTTTTCACTTTTTACCTGGCCGTTTCTGCCTCCTTTTGCGGTAACTTTTGTTGTATATAAGGTTTTCATTTATTTTTCTATTTTGGTTAATATTTTTTGGACACTTTCTTTCAGCGCTATCCAGTCTTCTTTCGTGACATCTATTTTGCTGTGAATCTTTTCGGGAATCTCACATGCCTTTTGCTGAAGAGCCTTCCCTGATTCTGTGATGAATACTTCAACCACTCTTTCATCTTCTTTTTTTCTTTTTCGCTGGATAAATCCTTTGGCTTCCAATCTTTTTAAAAGAGGAGTCAGTGTACCGCTGTCTAAATACAGTTTTTCTCCAATGCTGTTCACAGCAAGACCATCATTTTCCCACAAGACCATCATGACAAGATATTGTGGGTAGGTAATGTCGAGCTCATCAAGAAACGGACGGTAAAGTCCTGTAATCTCCTTTGCAATTACATATAGCGGGAAGCAAATTTGATTTTTTAATTGTAAAGATTCTGAATTTTCCATACGATTGAAAAATGAAAGTGGGATGTTTTATTTTTTAATAATGAATTCTTCCATCGGAATACGAACTTTCTTCATAGAAGCCAGCCAGTCTTTCTCTTCGTCTCTGTAACCAAGATAAAGCAAACTTACACTTTTTAACCCTAATTCTTTTAATCCCAGAATTTCATCAACGACTTCATTGCTGAAACCTTCTGCAGGCGTACTGTCGATTTTCAGTTCTGCTGCTTGTGCCATTGCCAATCCTAAAGCGATATAAGTCTGTCTTGCCGTATGTGCAAAATGTTCTTCGGGAGTCTGAGCACCGTATAATTGTTTGATTTTATCGGTATAGCTGCTGAAACGTCCTCTAGGTAAGTCTCTTACATCGGTATGATAATCATAAACTTTGTCAATTTTTTCATCGGAATAGCTATCCCAGGCTGCAAAAACCAAAACGTGAGAAGAATCTCTCATTACTTCAGGGTTAAGTGCTCCTTTTACCATCTTTTCTTTTAATTCCTGATTTTCAACCACAATAATTCTAAACGGTTGTAATCCTGATGAAGTCGGAGCCAGTCTTGCTGCTTCTAAAATTTTATTTAAATCTTCTTCAGTTACTTTTTTTGTTGAATCATAAGCTTTTACTGCGTGTCTCCAGTTCAAATTTTCTATTAATGACATTTTGATAAATTTTTATTTTGAATTGTACGTTGCAAATTTACTGCCAAATTTAATTGCACACAATTTAATTTTATAAAATACTATTGTTGATGAAATCTATGAGCTCAAAATCTAATTAATTAAAAACTGTATCATCGATACAGTTTTTACATATTCTTTTTATTTAATCGCTAAGTAAATTATGCCAACAAGTATGAATATTTTAGCTATAGATTTTAAAGTTAACAATTGATTCGATGTCGAAGTTACTGCAATAGTTTCACAATTTCCGTATATTTTTTCTCCTTTGCAATATCTAAAGCCGTTTTACCGCTATTGTTTTTTATGGTTAAATCAGGTTTGTACTGGAGAAGGAATTTTACTGTTGCTAAATCTCCTTTTTGAACACAGTACATTAAAGGAGTATCGTTATCTTTGTCAACATTGTTGATGTTGGCTCCGTTTTTTATAAGATATTCTGCAATGTCAGTAAAGCCTTTCCCTATCGATGAAGCAAAAGGGGTTGCTTTATCACTGGCTTGTACATCAACTTCTGCTTTATTTTCGACCAAAAGTTTTATAATCTCCAATTTATTGTTTCTTGCAGCAAATCTTAAGGCTGTCCAACCGTTTACGTCTTGATAATTAGGATTGGCATTATTCTTAAGAAGTATTTCGACGATTTTTGTATACCCTTCCTGAGAAGCAATATTCAGCGGGTTTGCTGTCGTTTTTAAAGGCTTGTTGACATCGGCACCTTTTGCAATCAACAATTCGACAAGTTTTTCATTTCCTTTTCCTGCAGCTGCATAAAGAGGCGTTATCTGATATTCTTTTGATAACTGATTTACATCTTCTTTTTCCAAAAGCTTACTCACTTTTTCGATGTCCTCATCAGCAATTGCCTTAAATATTTTTTGAGAATGAGCTGAAGTGAAGACAATTAATATAAGTGCTACAACAAAAATTTTTGTTTTCATAGGATTTGTTATTTTTAAGCCAAATATAAATTATAGATTCAAATAAATATATTTCTAAATTGTATTTTTATTTGTGAAAAACTCAATGATATTTTCTCTTTTCAATAATTCATCAACAAAGTTTTTCAAAGTAGTGGAAGTTAAATTTTTTTCAGATTTAATTTGAATACTTCGTAAACTTCCATCTTTTTGAGGTGCAATTAAAATAACATTTCCATACTTCAAATTATATAACTTCATGTTGACAATAGCAAACTCATCATTTTCAAGGGTGGAAAAAGCAGAAAAATCAATTTTACTGTTTGAAGTTTTTACAAAACCTTGGCAAATCGCGTCAGGAAAATTTCTTGAAACAACCTGCGTTCTCATTTTAGGATTCTCTTTATCACCCACAAAATCGGTCAACACCAAAATAGTAAAGAAAATTCTGTCATTTTCATTCACCCGATATGCATTCAGACTACTTTTTCCTTCAGAAAAGCCGGCATAGGCAATATTTTTTCCTTTAAGATCTGCACCTTTTATGTTTGTGAGTGTGCCTAAACCTGCAAAAGAATTTTTACTGATGCTGTCATAATCGGGATAGGCGAAAATTCCATAGGTAAATGGTCCCATTTCTTTTTTTTCTTCCTTTAATTCCTCGGTTACTCTTTTAAGGTCTAAAGCATTTTCCTGATTTTGTACCTTAATTTGCTTCTCTCTGATTTTATTCTGAAGCTGCTTGTCTTGCGCTTGAGTAAAGGCGAAAACAATAATTGAAAAAATAGTAAATAGGGTCCTCATGTATTTAGAATAAATATTTTCTGTTGGAATAAAGTTTTTACTGCCAAAAACAGACTGTTTTAAATTTTTTTCGCTAAAAATAAATAATTATTCGAAAGGAAACAATTTAATTCAATGTGGAATGACAAAAATAAAAAACCTGAGCTCGGGATAGGGCTATCTAAAACGCAAAGCTAAACAAAAGTATTAATCACATGATTTCAAATATTTAAGATATACAAAGGCGTAAACTTATCAAAGCAATACAAAATTCTTGTAACGGGGATACAAAAAATGAAAAGTACTTTGATAATGATTTATATAAAAGAAGATTCAAGATAGAGAAGGCCAATGCTTGGTTGGATAGTTTCAAAGCGCTGTTAATAAGATTTGAAACATTGAATATCACTTGGATAAATCTACATTATTTGGCTTTCTTTATCTTGTTTCTAAGAAAAATAAAAGTTTAAACAGGTTTTTGGTGTGAAAAAACTGTATCAACCGACACAGTTTTTTTATCTATTTTAGTAAATCGCTCTTGAGAATAATATCCTTAATTTTAGTTTCAAAGTAATAGTAGAGATCGCTGTCTTCATTCATCTGATTTTCCAGAATAATAATGTTGACATCACTTTTAGGGATATAGATATTAAGAGAAGCAAAACCATCTCCTAATCCCGTATGTCCGAAATACTGAACATCATGATCTTTCACAATTCTGATGTTATAGCCGTATCCCATTTTATCTTTTCCGAAAACATCATGCTGTGACATTGCGGATGGAGTTGTCATCAACTGATACATTTTAGGACTTAAGATTTTTCCTTTATGAAGATTACTGTTCCAGACGGAAAGGTCTTTTACGGTGGTGACAACTCCGTCTGCAGGAAGGTTTTCATCATTGATGAAAGATTCTTGAACCAGGCTGAAAATATTATTTTTTACCATATGCCCTGAAACAAGACTTTTTCGGTTTTCCTTTGAATAGCAGAACGTATTTTTCATACCTAATTGCTGGAACAGGTTATTTGCCAATTCAGTATAAGTTGTATGAGAAACGTTTTCAATGATTTTTCCTAAGAGAATATTAGACAGGTTTCCGTATTTGAAATCAGATCCAGGTTTGAATAATAAAGGCTTTTCAAGATCAGCAATTCCATGTGTATGATTTAATAATTGATGAACCGTTACAGAATCTGCCCACGTTTGGGTAAGATGAGGTAAATATTTTTTGATAGATGATTGTAAATCTACTTTTCCCTGCTCGACCTGTTTTAACAATAAAACAGCCGTAATCTGTTTGGTGTTTGACATGATTTCAAACTGATCATTGAGCTTTAGAGGAGTTTTTGTATTCACATTTTGAAAACCGTAGGCTTTTGAATATTGTGTTTTTCTGTTTTTAGTAATGAGAATTACACCGTTGAATGTTCTGGGAGTTTTGGTTGTTATTAAGCTGTCAATTTTATTTGTAAGTTTCGTCTGAGCAGAGAAATTTAAAAATAAGATGATAAATAAAAAAGAAAGTACTCTGAAATTTTGTGACATAAAGAGATCGTGTTTGGTGAAATGAAAAACAAAGGGAATGATTATTTTATTTTAATAAACTTGACGGGCGTTTCTTTTTTTAGGTGATTCTTAAAACCTATTGTTATGGTATCAAGTTTCTCTCTAAGGCTGATGTCATCATAATTAAGACTTAGACTGGAATCATGAATTCCACCGTTATCCGAATAAAAATTAATGAATTGACCGTAGTCATCTTCCATAGCCAGCATTTTTTCTCCGGTCTTTATATTTTTCAGTTTTATAATAAAAGAAAAAAAGTTTTTATTGATTGTCAGATCCTTTTTCGAATTAAATTTAAAGGTTGTAAAGGCATCTTCAAGATAATATTCTGAATTATTAATGGTCACAATTCTTTGGGAAGGTCTGTAAATATGAATTAATAATTTATCATTTTTTGCCTCTTCAATTGTACTGGGTAGAGAAGTGAGATCAGAACCTACACATGAATATAAAAAAAGAGCTGTTGATGAGAGGAGAAATTTTAAAATTTTCATTCGAATGTTTTTTCAAAGATACTTAATAAAAAAACTGAATTCCGCAAGAATCGGATTTTTTAAAAGCTGGTGTTTTTGAAACTTTGCATTATTATTTTAAACGATAAACAATGCAAAGATTTACAAAGAAATCTGCCTTAATCACAGGCGGAACAAACGGGATGGGATTCGCAACAGCGCAACAATTTATCAAGGAAGGCGGAACGGCGATTATTACAGGAAGGAGTGAGGAAACCGTTAACAAGGCATTAGAAAAATTAGGAAAAAATGCTTTTGGAATTGTTTCCGATGCCGGCAATATGAGTGACTTAATGAATCTCCGAAATGAAGTCAAAAAACACACGGATAATATTGACTTTGTGTTTGCCAATGCAGGTTACGGAAGATTTTCACCGATCGAAAATGTGGACGAAAATCATTTTGATGAATTATTCAATATGTTGGTAAAAGGTTCTTTTTTCACGGTTCAGCAGATGTTACCGTTGATGAAAAAGGGAAGCTCTGTGATTTTCAATACCTCCGTTGCTACTGAAATTGCAATGCCTAATTTTTCAGTTTATTCTGCGGCGAAATCAGCGGTACAGTCTTTTATCAAAACATTCGTAACGGAACTAACAGAAAGAGGAATCCGGGTGAATGGAGTAAGCGCAGGTCATATCAAAACGAATATTTTTCACAATACTGGTTTAGATTCAGCACAAATCGAAGAAGCGGTCAAAAATATTATTCCTACCATTCCTTTTAAAAGACAAGGTGAGCCATCAGAAATTGCAAATGCTGTACTTTTCCTGGCTTCGGAAGAGGCTTCGTATATTCATGGCGCAGAACTAAAAGTGGATGCGGGGATTTCGGTGATAAGATAATAATAAAAAATCTCCTATGTTTACAATATTAAAACATAGGAGATATTTATTTTACTAATAAAAGACTTTTTATTATTTATAATTTAATTCAGCCTTAAAAACATCCGTAAAATGTTTCCTGATTTTAGCTTTAATGTCTTCCATTTCTTCGGGAGTCAAATCTCTTTCAAGCTCTCTTTTTAAAGAAGTGACTTGCTTATCTTTGATTCCACAAGGAATGATGTATTCAAAATAACGCATATCCGTATTCACATTCAAGGCAAAACCATGTAAAGTTACCCAGCGTGAAGCTTTTACGCCCATTGCGCAGATTTTTCTGGCGTAAGGTTTTCCTACATCCAGCCAGACTCCTGTTTCTCCCGGAGAGCGTTCTCCTTTTAAACCGTATTCTGCAATGGTTCTGATGATCACTTCTTCAAGATTTCGCATGTATTTATGAATATCCGTAAAGAAATTTTCAAGGTCTAAAATCGGGTAGCCCACAATTTGCCCGTACCCGTGATACGTAATATCTCCGCCGCGGTTTACTTTTACGAAAGTGGCGTCGATTTCCTTTAACTGATCCATTCCGGCCAGCATATTTTCTTCATGCCCGCTTTTTCCCAATGTATACACATGCGGATGTTCAACTAAAAGAAAATGGTTGGGAGTTGTGCTATGTTCTTCTGCAGGTAAGTCGCGATTCTTTATTTTCGTATCAATAATATCTTTCATCAGTTGTTCCTGATAATCCCAAGCGGGTTGATATTCTTTTATGCCTAAATCTTCGAATTCTACTACTTTATTCTGAATTGTGTTCATACCATTTTTTGAATACACAAATTTAGTGATTTTTATGCTGGTATGGAATGGACAAAATCTATGGCGTTTATTCCTGAATCTCTATTTTGTAAAGCTTAATCAGACAGTTTTCAGGATTTGCCTTCTTACTCTTGACAACGTTTCTCTCGACATCCCAAGGTAAGAGGCGATCATATGCAGAGTAACTCTGTTGAGCAAATCAGTATGATTTTTAATAAAATGTAAATATTTATCTTCAGGAGTATTGCTGATATTCACCAATAGCCTGTTATTGATTTCCATTGTTTTTTTTGTTAAAAGCTCCTCAATAAAAATACTGAGTGCAGGAATTTCTTCCCGAAGCTGATGGAAATCTTCAAGATTGAATACAAAAACTTCAGAAAGCTCCAATGCTTCAATATTCAGTTTTGAGGGCATATTAGTATAGAAACTTTCAGGATCTGTAGTCCATGACATTTCATTTACAAACTGCAGAATATGCTCACTTCCGTCTTCGGAGATAGAATAATTCCGAAGAAGTCCTTTAGCAACAAAAATTTTTAAGTTACAGATATCTCCCTGCCTGCAAATCATTTCCTTACGTGGAAGCGTGATTAATTTACTTTTTTCTAAAATTAAATTAAACTTTTCATCCGTTAGATCAGGAAGGACCTTCTGGAAATATTTTTTAAAGATTTCTGACATTTTTAAATAGAAATTATGTTTAAAATTACTCCTTTTTAATGAAACTGTGGTTAAATTGTGTCAAATGACCTATTTTTAAGAATACACTAAAGCTACATTTGTACTAGAAATTTTAACACAATACATATAATATGAAAGTTTTTGTAACAGGAACTTCAGGATTTGTAGGCTCTGCAGTCGTAAAAGAATTAATAGCAAACGGACATCAGGTAACAGGATTGGCCCGCTCAGAGGAATCTGCGAAATCTATTTCAGAAGCCGGAGCAGAAGTTCTGATGGGAGATTTGGAAAATTTTGATATTTTACAGAAAGGAGCGAGAGAAGCGGATGGGGTTATTCACACTGCTTTTATTCACGATTTTTCAGATTACCAAAGTAATGCACTCAAAGATGAGAGAGCTATTGAAGCTATGGGAGAAGTTCTGAAAGGAACAGATAAACCTATTGTTGTTACAGGAGGAGCATTAGGATTACCGCTTATTAATGGGAAAATCACTGAAGAAAGCAAAGCACCTGCGGAATCAATCCGGTTTTCTGAAAAAGCTTTTGTGAGTTTGACGGAAGTAGGTGTTAATGTATCTATTGTACGTCTTTCCCCAAGTGTTTATGGGAATTCTGAACATGGTTTCAAAGGAGGTTTTGGCGCAATGCTGGCAGAACTGGCAAAAACAAAAGGAACAGCAGCATATATAGAAGATGGAAGTAATGTTTGGCCAACAATTCATCGTCTGGATGCTGCGAAATTGTTTCGTTTAGCGCTCGAGAAAGGGGAAAAAGGAGCAAGATACAATTGCTGTTAACCATGATAAGCAGTTATCGATGAAAGAATTTGCAGAGTATATAGGTGAAAAACTACATATTCCGGTGCAATCTTTTTCCAAAGAAGAAGCCTCACAATATTTTACCTGGATGACGTATTTTGTGCAGGAAAATTGTCCGGCAACAAGTTTGCAAACCCAGGAAAAACTGGGCTGGAAACCCTCCGAGAAAAGCTTTGTTGAAGAATTAGAAAAGTATTTCTTTTAAATGATAAACAGTCTTATTTCTCAGGGAATAAGACTGCTTTTTTTAGTTCTTTATACTTTTGATGAAGCTCTGTGCTTTGTCTTTCCAATCTCTATTTTGCAAAAGGATATTCACAAAGGCAGTCCCGATGATTCCGCCGTCTGCTTTTTCGGTTACATTTTCGAAATCTTCTTTAGATTTAATTCCAAAACCAACCAGGACCGGATTTTGTAATGGGAGAGAAGCTAATCTTGAAAGATATTCTTCGTTTTTTAAAACCGTATTGTCGTTTCCTGTTGTAGAAGATGAACTTACGGCATATAAAAATCCGGAACTTAAAGAATCCAGATAGAGAATTCTTTCATCCGAAGTTTCCGGGGTCACCAGAAATGTGAAATTGAGATGGTATTTCTCTAAAATTTCTTGGTAATTTTTCTCAAATTCAATAGGCGGTAAGTCAGGAATAATTAGCCCTGAAACTACGCTTTCAGCACATTCCCGACAAAATTTTTCAAATCCGAAACTTAAAACAGGATTGATATATCCCATTAAAATAACCGGAATTTTGATCTCTTCTTTAATCGATTTTAATTGTGAGAATAGTTTTTCAATATTCATTCCGTTTTTCAAAGCCAGTTCATGAGCTTGGGAAATCACTGGTCCATCTGCAACAGGATCGGAATAGGGCATTCCGATTTCGATCATATCGGCTGCATCCTGAATGGTTTTTATAATATCGGCAGTATCTTCCAACTGTGGAATTCCTGCGGTGAAGTAGATGTTGAGAAGCTTGGGCTGGATGTTGGATGCTGGAAGTTGGGTGTTATCTTGATGTGTAGATTTCATTTTTTTTAATTTTATATAATTGATTATGTTTGATAGGATTTTATCCTATCCTTTAGAAGGTGGTCCCGTTGGGACTTTGATGATGTTTTGATTTTATGCGTGAATTAAACATCCGTTTTCAAGCTTCCATCATCCAGTCTTTTCAAATATGTTTCTATATCCTTATCACCACGACCACTCAGGCAAATCACAACAATCTCATCCTGATTGAATTTCTTTTTATCCAAAACCGCCAAAGCATGAGCGCTTTCCAAAGCGGGTATAATACCTTCCAGTTTTGTAAGATCAAATGCTGATTGTAAAGCTTCATCATCATTAATACAGAAAAACTCAGCTCTTTTTTCTTTAAATAAATGGGCGTGAAAAGGCCCGATTCCGGGATAATCCAAACCTGCTGAAATAGAATGGGGCTCGATGACCTGTCCGTCTTCTGTCTGCATCACCAAGCTTTTACTTCCGTGTAAAACACCTAATGTTCCCAAAAAAGTAGTGGCGGCAGATTTTCCTGAATCAATCCCAAAACCTCCTGCTTCCGCGGCAATAATTTTCACATTTTCTTCTTCCACGAAATGGTAGAAAGCTCCGGCTGCATTACTTCCGCCACCAACGCAGGCAATGATATAGTCAGGATTTTGTTTTCCAGTCTGTTCGAGAAGCTGTTCCTTAATTTCTTTTGAGATGATACTCTGAAATCTTGCCACCAAATCAGGGAAAGGATGCGGACCAACTACGCTTCCAATCACATAATGAGTAGTCACAGGATTGTTGATCCAGTCTTTTAAGGCTTCATTCACAGCATCTTTCAAGGTTTTTGAACCCGAAGTTGCGGCTACGACTTTAGCGCCTAACATTTTCATTCTTGCTACATTCGGAGCTTGTCTTTGAATATCGATTTCGCCCATATAAACAATACATTCAAGACCCAATAAGGCACAAGCCGTTGCCGTTGCAACGCCGTGTTGTCCGGCTCCGGTTTCTGCAATAATTCTGCTTTTTCCTAAACGTTTTGCCAATAAAACCTGTCCTAAAGCGTTATTGATTTTGTGTGCTCCGGTGTGATTGAGATCTTCTCTTTTTAAATAAACATTTGTATTGTATTTTTTACTTAAATTCTTACCAAAATAAAGTGGGGTGGCGCGACCAACATAATTTTTCAGCAAATCCTGATATTCATTTTGAAATTCTTCCGATTCAATAATCTTAAGATAATTTTTTTGCAACTCTTCAACATTCGGATAGAGCATTTCGGGGATGAAAGCTCCGCCAAATTCTCCGTAATATCCGTTTTCGTCGGGGTTTTTATAATTCATGATTTTGTATTTATCATTTAGAAAGAGTCCCGAAGGGACGATTTATTAAAGGATAGGACGTGAGTCCTATTAATTTACATGTTATATTATATTATATTATATTATATTATATTATATTATATT